>JASHZU010000148.1 GCA_030042375.1 Verrucomicrobiia bacterium | reverse complement strand
CAGCGGCTTCACTTCTCAGGGAATTGCCTTGCCCGCGCAGACGACCACTTATGATTCGTTTAGTTCCAGCATTGGGGGCGAGCTGCCGTTTAGTGGGCTGCAATACAACGTTCAGGGCAGCATCAATGAGCAAACATTTCTTTCCACCAGCAACCTTCCCAATAGCGGCGGCTCCATCGGTCTGCAATTGACCCAGCCGTTGTTGCAAAATTTTTGGATCGATCAGACCCGGCTGACCATCAAGGTGAACAAAAACCGGCTCCAATACAACGAGCAGGGCTTCCGCGAACAGGTCATCACGAGCATCGAGGCCGTCCAAAACGCCTATTACGAGCTGATTTACTCGCTGGAAAATGTGAAGGTGCAGCAGGAAGCGGTAAACCTGGCGCAAACGCAATTGGACCAGGACAAGCAGCGGATGCAAATCGGCACCTTGGCGCTCTTGAGTGTCCAGCAGGACGAATCGCAGCTGGCCCAGAATAAAGCCACCCTGATTGCTGCGGAGAGCAAATTAGGCACGGACGAATTGACACTAAAAAATCTGCTGACAGACAATTATCCGCAGTGGCAAAATGTCCAGGTTCAGCCGACGGAAGCACTCGCCGCGCCGCTGGTGCTGTTCGATTTGCAGGACAGTTGGAGCAAGGCGATGACGCTACGGCCGGATTTGGTGCAGGCGCGGCTGAATGTCGAGCAGCAGGGCATTCAATTAAAGTTCTTAAAGAACCAGGTTTTCCCGGAACTCGATTTGGTCGGCACGATTGGCTACAACGGCGAAGGCGTATTTTATGAAGGCACATTTGACCAAATCGGCAAGGGCAACGCGCCTTATTATAGTTACGGCGTGCAGTTCCAGGTTCCGCTGGCCAACCAAAGTGCCCGCAACAATTACAAGTCCGGCAAAGTCACGATGCAACAGTTGGTTTTGACGCTCAAACAGTTGGAGCAAACCATCATGGTGGCGGTGGACAATGACATCGGCACGGCCCAATCCGATTACGAAAGCGTGCAGGCCACGCGCGAGGCCCGCATTTATGCCGAGGCCGCCCTGGATGCCGAGCAAAAAACCTACGCGGTGGGCAAAGCCACCACCTTTGAAGTGCTGCAATACCAAAGCAACCTGACTTCGGCCAGAGGCGCGGAAATTCTGGCGCTGGCCACTTACGAGGAATCACTGGCGACCCTCTACGCGGATGAGGGCAGCACGCTCGACGAATTGGGCATTAACATCGAAGCGGAATAAGTCCAGAACTCCGTTCGCTGCCATTTGCACCAAGGGGCAGTTTTTGTTGCCCTAAGATGCAATTGACAATTCGAGGAATTTCTGCAGAGCATCTAGGAATAAATCCGAACGAGCGGGGCCGGTTTTCACAATGACCCGTATTTAACTTCCATGTCCTCAACCGTCGCCGAATCTCCCGCCCGCTTTGACTTGCGCTCCGGCAGCGCCGGCGAGGCGTCGGTCATATTGTCGGGACAATTCGACGCGGCCACGACGGCGCCGGTCTGGAGAGAATTGGAAACGGCGCTGCGTCATAACCCGCCCAAACGCCTCGAAGTGGATGCTTCGGGTGTTGAGCGTTGTGACGGCGCAGGCCTCGCGCTCCTGCATTTTTTGAGCATGGGCGGTCCCTGCCCCGGCGTCCAGGCCACCATCAAAGGATTGCGGCCCGAGTTCACCGATCTTTACCAGCGGTTTTCGGTCGTGGATTATCAGAAGAATTTGCCCCAGCCGCCGCCCAAAATGGGCCTGGCCGAACAGGTGGGCCGGTCCACGATGCATGCCAGCGAGGGCTGGAAACAGGAATTGGGATTTATGGGCGAAGCCGCCGCGGGGATAGCCAGCAACCTGGCGCAGCCCAAACGCATGCGCTGGCCCGAAGTCTGGCGCATCTTCGAGCAGGCCGGCGTCAACGCCCTGCCCATCATCTCGCTCATCAGCCTGCTCGTGGGGTTGATCATTGCGTTTGAAGCCGCCGCGCCGTTCCGGATGTTTGGCGCGGAAATTTTTATCGCCAACATGCTCGGCATTATCATGGCCCGTGAAATGGCCGGGCTGATTACCGCCATTATCCTGGCCGGCCGTTCCGGCTCCGCCTTCGCCGCGGAATTGGGCACGATGAAAGTGAACGAGGAACTCAATGCGCTGGAAACGCTGGGGCTGAGTCCCATGCGTTTCCTGGTCGTGCAACGCATCGTGGCCGGGATATTGCTGACGCCGGTCCTCACGGTTTACTCCATTTGCGTTTCCATTGCGGGCGGCGTGCTGGTCATGCTGGCCATGGGCTTTCCCCTCGTCACCATTTACAACCAAATGGCTGAGACACTTCACTACCGCGATATTGTTATTGGCGTGTCCAAAGGATTTATCTTTGGCGCGCTCATCGCCGGCATCGGCTGCCTGAAAGGGTTGCAAACCAAAAAGGGCCCCAGCGCCGTCGGTGAATCAGCCACGGATGCGGTGGTCAGCAGCATCCTCATGATTATCATCGCGGACGCGGTCGTGGCCGTGATCCTTTACGTCCTGAAGTTATGAATGAGACCGCCGAAACCGCGATTACCGTCAAAGACCTGAAAATGGGCTATGAAGACAAGGTCCTCATGGAAAAGCTGAACTTCCAGGTCCGGCGCGGCGAAGTCTTCGTCATCCTCGGAGGTTCGGGCTGCGGCAAGAGCACGCTGCTCAAACACATGATTGGCCTGTATCCGCCCATGGCCGGGGCGGTTTATTTTGGCGAGGACAACCTTGTGACCGCGCAGGGCGAAGACCGACTCAGAATCCTGCGGCGGTTTGGCGTGATGTACCAAAGCGGCGCGTTGTTCGGCTCCATGACCGTGCTGCAAAATGTGTTGTTGCCGTTGGATGAATTTACCGATTTGCCGCGCCAGGCCCGCGACCTCATCGCCATGGCCAAATTGGAATTGGTAAATATGGACGCCGCCGCGGGCAAGATGCCGGCTGAATTGAGCGGCGGCATGCAAAAGCGCGCCGCCATCGCCCGCGCCATGGCCCTGGACCCTGGCATTTTATTTCTCGACGAACCTTCTGCAGGGCTGGACCCGGTGACTTCCGCCGGATTGGATGAATTGATTAACGACCTGTCCGCTCACCTCGGCATCACGTTCGTAGTGGTCACGCACGAACTGCAGAGCATTTATACCATCGCCGACCGCGTCATCATGCTTGATGCCAAGAGCAAGGGCATTATTGGCGAAGGCAGCCCGGAGGATTTGCGGGACCATTCGCCCAATCCCTGGGTGCGGCAATTTTTCAATCGCGAGGCCGAATTGCCCAAAGAAACTTCCGCCAAAACCTGAACCACGATTATGAACGCAAAAGCCAATTACATTCGCATCGGGATCTTCGTGCTGATCGCCATTTTTCTTTTTGTTGCCGGCCTGCTGGCCTTCGGCGCCAAAAGTTATTTCACCAGGAAATTGACTTATGAGACAGCCATTCAAGGCGATGTGACGGGCCTTTCCGTCGGTTCACCAGTGTTGTATCGCGGCATTCCCATTGGCAAGGTTTCTGAGATTGCCATTGCTCCCAATTTGTATCCGAACTCAACCTCGGACGTGATTGTGGTTCGGTGCGAGATAGACCAGAGCATATTAAAAAATGAACACACCGCGGAACAGAGAGCACAGCTTCTCCAGCGCGAAGTCGGCAAAGGCCTGCGGGCGATGGTCAAGGCACAGAGCATCACCGGGACGAGCGTCCTTTTTTTGCAATATCTCAATCCTAAAAGTTACCCGCCGTTCGCCATTGATTACACGCCGGACTATCCCTACATCCCTTCCGCCCCGAGCCAGATCGCCCAGATGCTCGACTCGATCCAGGAAACCCTCGATAACTTTCAAAAGCTCAATCTTGCCGGCCTGGGAATGGAAACGTCCAACGCCCTCACGCAAGCGGCGCTCCTGGTCGAACACGTCAACCGCCTGGATCTGCAAGGCACCGTCAACAATGCGAATAAGCTGCTGGATACCTTGAACACGAGCGTTGCGGGCATGAAGCTCAATGAACTGGGCGGCAACGCCAACGAACTGGTGGTGCAGTTGAAGGACACCAACCAAAAACTCCAAACTGTGATTGATAAAGTCGGCAACGCGCCGCTGGGCGAAACCGTGGAGAACCTCAACGCCGATTTGCAGACGCTCAACCAGGTGTTGTTGCAGCTCAAACAATATCCGTCCGGGTTCATCTTCGGCGAACCGCCGCCGCGCGCCAAAAGTGTGCAACCGCCGTCCCAATGAGAATCATCAACCTTAAAAAAACATGATTATGAAAACGCCATCATCATCCAAGCCAACGGGGTCACAGCATGTCCGGGCCTGCCTGTTGTCCCTGCTGTTTCTCCTCGCTCTCATTTGCAACGGCTGCCTTTCCAAACCCGCCCTCCGGACGCAACTGTTTGCCTTCCAGACTCCGCCGCCGGCCGCATCGCCCTCTTCCATGCGCGTCCTCGCGCTGCGTCCCGTCACGGTCTCGCCCATCTTTGACAACAACTCGTTCATCTATCGCACCGGGCCGGAGACTTATGAAATCGACCACTATGCCAGTTTCATGGCCAGTCCCGGCCAGTCCATCGGCATTGCCGTGCGCGCCCATCTCCTCGCCAGCGGCCTCTTCCAAAATGTGATTGAAGCAGGCAGCCCGGCGAGAGCCGACGTGCTGATGGGAGTCCATGTGACTGAACTCTACGGAGATTTCAGCCAGCCCGGCCATCCTGCCGCCGTGCTGGCCATGCAAATTACGCTGGTTCCCGTGATGAACGCCAATAACCGGCGGCCCATCCTGCAAAAGGAATATTCCAGCCGCATCCCCCTGGAAAAGAACACTGCCGCGGACGTCATGACCGCCTGGGACACGGGGCTGGGTGAAATCATGACCGACTTCCTCTCCGACGTGGCCCGCAGGGCGGGCAGGCAATAATCTTCCCACCAGAAAATCACTAACGGCCTGTTGTGTCCATGGACGTCATACGGCGAATTTCCAGGTCGTCGTAACGCTGACGGATTCCGCGCAAGTTGGTTCCGCAAACGACCGTCAAAATGACGCCGAGCAACAGCATGGGATAATAAACTGCATAGGGCTGTTGCAGCATTACCGCAATGCTTCCCGCAATAATCAAAACGATTCCCAGGGCGATGAAAGTCCTGGTCATGCCCATCACGAATCGGCGGCCCTTTCCGATTCCTGTGAGGCATCCAATCAACCCGCCACAGCAGCCGATGACCGACCCGGCGATGCCGCCCAACAAACCGGCGGTTCGCTCAGGCCACCAGGCCCGGGAGGCAGTTGCGGCAAAAACCGGCAAATCTCCTTTGTCGTATTCAATCAGTTGCAGGTTCCGCAGATAAACGGTGCCGTGTCCGGGAAGGGCGAGGGAAATTTCCAATTTTGGAACCTTGGTATAAGCTCCAGAAAGGGACCCCTCTAAAATACAATCAGTCCAATCAGACGTGCCATAAAATTCGAAAGTTTGTGCGAACGATCCCGCGGAATAGTCTTCAGACATCTGCATCTGGGAATTTCCTTTTTCATTTGAGCGCACCACGTTTTCATATTTTATCCGGCAGAAGACGGCAAACCATTCTTTGGAAATGGGCGGATTGGTGATGGTTAAAATCGGCGCATATAAAGGTTTGTCCCCGGAGTTTTCTATCTTTAAGATCCAGGTTCCATCCACTAAATCAACTTTTCCGCAGGTGAGCTGGTGTTGTTGCGCCAGCTCCTTCCAATCATATTCGCGCACTAAATTTTGCGAGCCAAAGGCTGTGCATGAACCCGCGCACAATGCCAAAAATAATGGGATGAACTTTTTCATTTGGTTCCTTTCTTATTATCGTCCGGGGGTATCCATGGACGTCATGCGGCGGATTTCCAGGTCCTGGTACCGCCGTTTAATCGGATACAGGTTCAGGGAAAAAACAGTCGTCAGGATAAATCCCATCAGAAGCAGCGTATACCAGACTGGCCAGGGCAGTTTGAAGGCGACAGCCATGATCCCTCCGATCATCAACAGGATGCCCAGTCCGATGAGGATTTTGACCGTGGCCAGGACAAACCGGCGGGCTTTTCCAAATGCCACCAGGCATCCAATCAACGCGCCAAAGCAGCCGATGCCGGCGCCGCAGATGCCGCCAACGCCGCCAATCACGATGCCCAATTGCGGCGAGAGCCAGCTGGATTGCCGGGTTAAAAGCTTTATTGGGCGAAGATAGAACGTTCCCGGTCCGGGCAGAAAAAGACTTAGTTCCACCCGTTTTGCAGTTCCGCCCAGATTTTCGAAATAACATCGTCTCCAATTGGATGTGCCTTGAATGATGATCGTTGATCCATTAGTTGTTTCATCCCCTCCCGCCGCTGCCGGCGGGAAAAAATAATACAATCCGAACCCTCCATCGCCGAACCACCGCATGTTATCCTCTACCATCCCCGGTCTAGTATAAAGTTCATCCGATCCGCCATCAGAAGATTCGCCTAGGCCTTCCATACGATTGCGACCGAAAACGTTCTCAAATTTTGTTTCAACGGAAATCCGAAGGGTCCGCTTGATGAGGGATACATTGGTGATGGTTAAAAGCGGAACCTCCAGTGGAGCATTGTTTGTGTTTTCAATTTTTAACACGGACATCCCATCCATCGAGACGATTTCGCTGTTCGGAAATGGGCGTTGCGACATCAAATCCTTCCAATCGTAGGTGCGTAAAACCTTTTCCGCGGACGCCTGCGCCATGGCGGATGAAGCAAGGCAGAGGATGAAACAGATTTGGATGAGCTTTTTCATTTGGTTCCTTTCTTTTGGTCCTGGTAGGCAGAGAGAAGCTTTTTGAAAATCTGGGAGTCGAGTTTGCCATCGGCAAAGAGCGCGCGGAGCTGGCGCTCGTAATCGTCGTCAATTTTCTCGTTGTCGAGGATTTTGACTTTATCAATCAACCGGTCGAGGCGCAGGCGTAGCGTGGGATAGGAGACGTTGTAGGCATCGGCCAGGTCCTTCAACGAGCCGGAAAAGAGGATAAAACGCTTGATAAAGGCCAGGTCCTCATCTTCCAGGGAATCCATCCAGCGTTTTTTCTCAGGATCACTCATTTAAATAAAATTGAAACAACTTTTAATTTTATACAATTGAATAAAATTAAAGTCAAACTGAATTTTATTAAATTCAAAGGCTTCATCCCAGGATGCCTGCCAAGGGAGATAAGCTTGACTTATCACATGATTTTATGCGTTTCATATTTAACATAAGGCACTTACGAGAAAAATTGGGTTCGTTTCGCAAAATCGCCTTTTTTGTGAGGGAATGTTTTCCCATGAAGAAGCGGGGGCACAAGAGCGGGCAGAATAAGATAAGACGGATAGGACCAATGGAGCAAACGGGTGAGCCGACGGCCAGAGAAGATCCAATCGTGGCCGCGCAGCAGCACGCGCGCGTGGTGCGGCCCTACCCTATCTCGCTACACCGCATGTCAAAGAGCAAATCCCCAAAACATTCGGGGCGGGTGGGCGCGCTGGCCCACCGCCGGAGACTTTATCAGAAGTGAGGAAAATCGTTAGGTACGGGATACCTCAATTTTATTAAAACTCCGGGCCAATAAAAAACGCGGCTGGAATTTCTTCCAGCCGCGCACGATTGTTCCTCTTGACCCTTTGAGCGTTTTCAAACGCTCTCGCGAATTAATAATCCATGCCGCCCATGCCGCCGCCGTGGCTGTGGCCACCGGGCGCCGCCGGTTTTTCCTTCTCCGGCACGTCGGTGATGAGGCATTCGGTCGTGAGCAGGAGGCCGGCGATGCTCGCCGCGTTTTGCAGCGCGCTGCGCGTGACCTTCTTCGGATCCACCACGCCGGCTTTCACGAGGTCTTCGTACTCGCCGGTGGCGACGTTGTAGCCTTCGTTGCCTTTGGCTTTCTTGACGGCTTCTACGATGACGCTGCCTTCCACTCCCGCGTTGGCGGAGAGTGAGCGGAGCGGTGATTCCACGGCGCGCTTGATGATGCCGATGCCGATGGTTTCGTCTTCGTTTGCGCCTTTGACGCCTTCAATGGCCGGGATGCAGCGGA
>JASHZU010000147.1 GCA_030042375.1 Verrucomicrobiia bacterium | reverse complement strand
GGGGCGCGGCTCGCCGAATGGCAGACTGAACGTGGGAAACCATTGGAACTCAGAAGGCATGACGGCAGTTGCATGAACCCTGACCAACACCTCTCCTTCCTGTGGATCCGGCCGGGGAATTTTGCCCGCAATCAAGGATTCAACGCCGCCCTTTCTCTCCAGATAGACCGCCTTCATATTTTGGCGGTCCGCGCTGTCATCAGTCCAGTCGTGCAGACTACCGACCACCTGGAAAGCTTCCTCCATTATCCCGTCCTTAAGTTTTGCCACCATTGCACGAGTGTAATACTCGTTCGTGCTTTTGTGAATTCCTCGACAAGGTTAAAAATCGCTAACACCTTCGAGTTAAAGAAAAATCATTAGGCTGCCGAAATGGGCAAAATATCGCCCATTTCCAAGGATTTAAAAAAATCAAAAAACTGATTGACATAGCCTTTGAGTTGATGTTTAATAACGACATGATAAGTCGTATTTTGCTGCGACAACAAATAATCAGGTTTTTATTTGCAATGATGTTCAGTCGCTTTTTGGCAAGAGTTTTTATTTCGTTTAAATAGCGACCGTGAAAGTAGTTATTTAATATCCTATGAGTGATATATCTCAGGCCCTTAAAGGCAAGAGTAGTGATGAGCTTAAATGGCTGGAATTAGTGATTCAACATGTCAGTTCGCTCCGTTACGGAGTCGTTGAGATTGTCGTGCATGATTCGCGCGTTATCCAGATTGAGAAAACGGAGCGTGTGAGACTGGAAAAAACATCAAACGATAAACCATCGCGAGAAAACTGAACGAACAATAACAACAGAATTTAAGGCACTGACCAGACAACTGGAGGTTCCCATGAAAAAAAATTGCATCATCCATGCGGAATCCGGTTCAAAAAATTGTTTTAGCTTTCATTGCGGCGGTGTGGCTTTTATCCGACAGCGCTGCCCTCGCCTCCAAAGTAAAAATTCTCAACGTCTCCTCGGACTTCACGCAGGGTTTTTACCAGGATTATAACGCAGCCTTCGCGGCTTATTGGAAGGAGAAAACCGGGCAGACAGTCATCATCAATCAATCCTATGGGGACTCAGGCGGGCAGGCGCAATCGGTCATCAATGAGGTGGATGCAGATGTCGTGACATTCGACCGGTCGGACGATGTTGATGTTCTTTATCGCAAGTCGCGATTACTGGAAGCGAACTGGGCGGCGCGACTGCCGAACAAGAGCGTTCCTTATATCTCAACGATCGTATTCGTTGTTCGCAAGGGCAATCCCCGGGACGTCAGAAACTGGGACGACCTCATTCGTCCGAACATCACCGTGGTAACTTCCAGCCCAAAAACTTCCGACGATGGCCGTTACAGTTATTTGGCGGCTTGGGGATATGCACTAAAGGGGCCTCACGGGAACGAGAAACAGGCGCGTGATTTTGTCACAAAGCTATATGAGCATGTGTTCACCCTGGATTCCGACGGCAATGGCGCAACAAACACCTTTGTCGGCGAAGGCATTGGCGACGTTTTGCTCACGTTTGAAAGCCAGGCCGCTCTGTTGCAAAAGCAATTTCCTAAAGAACAGTTTGAAGTGATCCTGCCGCGAGTAAGCATCGCCGCTGAAAACCCAGTGGCATGGGTGGACCGGTTTGTGGAGCACCATAACAACGAAGCAGTCACGCGCGCTTATCTTGATTATCTCTTCAGCGACCAGGGGCAGGAACTCGCGGCACAGCATTTTTTCCGTCCGGAAAACGAAACCGTTCTCGGAAGATATTCCACCCGTTACAAGCCCCTGGAACTATTGACCGTGGATGAGGTTGCGGGCAGTTGGCAAAAGGCACAGCAGCTGCATTTTTCCGACGGGGGAATTTTCGACCAAATCTACTACGAGAACCAAACCAACAATTAATTATGCCGCGTATCTATAACAACATCACCGAAACCATCGGCAATACCCCGCTGGTGCGATTAAACCGCACAGCGAAAAAACACGGCGCCGTGGCGGACGTGTTGCTCAAGCTCGAATTCTTCAACCCACTGTCCAGCGTCAAGGACCGCATTGGCGTAGCGATGATTAATGACGCCCTGGCCAGCGGAAAAATTGGGCCGGAGACCGTGCTGATTGAGCCGACCAGCGGTAATACCGGGATTGCCCTGGCCTTTGTCGCGGCGGCAAAGGGCCTGCCCTTGATTTTGACGATGCCGGAAACGATGAGCATCGAACGCCGCAAGCTGCTGAAAATTCTCGGCGCGAAACTGGTTTTAACGGAAGGGGCCAAAGGTATGAAAGGCGCCATTGCCAAAGCGGAAGAATTGCACAAGCAAATCCCTAACAGCGTTATCCTGCAGCAATTTTCCAATCCGTCCAATCCCGAGATCCATCGCAAGACCACTGCGGAGGAAATTTGGCGCGACACCGATGGCAACGTGGACATTGTCGTCGCCGGCGTGGGCACGGGAGGAACGATTACCGGTGTGGGCGAGGTGATTAAAAAGCTGAAGCCGTCATTCAAAGCCATCGCGGTTGAACCGGTGAAATCGCCGGTGATTTCCGGCGGGCAGCCGGGGCCGCATAAATTACAAGGTATTGGAGCGGGGTTCATTCCCGAAAACCTGAATACAAAAATTTTGGACGAGACAATCAAGGTTGCCGAAGAAGATTCGGGGCCGATTTCGAAAGAAGTCAATCAACTGGACGGCATTCCTGTCGGCATTTCCAGCGGCGCCATTGTCTGGGCGGCGCTGCAAGTGGCCAAACGCCACGAAAATAAGGGGAAGACTATCGTGGCCATCGTGCCGTCGTCGTCCGAGCGATACCTTTCAACCTGGCTTTTTGCCGATGTTGGCGTGGAAAGCGACGACATCAGCCGTTTGTTATCAGCCAGTTGAATAACCCCCGCTTCAAAGCAGGCGGGAAGCAGCTTTTAAGAAATTTGTGAGGGCTGACCGGTTCACCGGAGGTTCTTCAATAAAGAAGAAATATGACTGTGTGATTGCGTATGAGACAGCGGGCCAAACATCGCCCGATTCCATCGTCGAACTGACGTCGCGGAATCCGCTGCCTGCCGGGGCAGACGGCGCTGTCTCTCGCAACCGCGGTAATTTTTTCAAACGAAAAAACTAAGCCTAAAAATTGTGAACCTATGAAAACATCAAGAATTAAAAAAATAATTATTACCGGCCTCGCGTTAGCAGCCCTGGCGCCGGCGGTGCGGGCAAACGTGGAAGTCTTTATCCTGGGCGGCAGCGCCAGCCAAAGTGTGATTTACGACCGTGCGACCAATTTCTTTAATGGCACCACGGTCACGATCAAAGGCGCCGGCTCTTCAACGGTGGCCCAATTTGTGGGAACACCTACCAATGCCGCTTTGGCGGGATTTGGACAGGTAACACTGGATATCAATGTCAACAATGGCGCGATTGATGGTCTCCAGGCGCTCACCACCCAGATAGCTAATTCTGACGACACCAATTACTCCTCTGGAACTTCGTCTTCCCAGGTGCCTACTTTCGTAGATTCGGCTACCTCCCCGGAAGCGGTTGGATTCTCCTCCGCCGGCTTGACGGCCCTGCCAACCTATGTCGTACCCCTAGTTTATATCAAGAACACCAATTCTCTCGACACCGCCGCCATTACCAACCTGACGCAGCGACAGGCCGTGACTTTGGAAACTTCGACCCTCGGCACCAGCTATTATGGCGGCACCTCCACGAACGTTGTTTATTTTGTCGGGCGAAACAATGAGTCTGCAGTCCGCACGGAAATAGACCTGAACATCTATAACGCGGCGCAAATCAATACCTACTTCACCAATTCCTCGGGGCAACCTGTGCTGGATACCAGTGACGATCCCGGTTTGACCTCGGGTGGCGCGGTGGCGAATACCGTGCTGGTCCTCACCAACTCCATCGGCACTGTTGCAGTTCAAAATATCAAAAAGGGTGTGGGGCCAATTGCCTATGAGGGCGTTTCCTATTCCATCACGAACGTCATCAACGGCAGCTATCCGCTTTGGGGCTACGAAAACTATTATTATGTTTCCACAGGTGGCACCGGCGCACCTTCGACGGCCCAACAGGCAGTAATAAATGTCTTTTACCAATCCGTCACCAACCAGGTGTTTCAAACGACGGATCCCATTTTCTTGGGAAATTTTGTTCCGAATTCCTCACTGGAAGTCCAGCGGTATTCCGATGGCGGGCAGATTTCGCCGTTGCCGGGCTTTTTCCAATGAAGCGGCAGTCATTTAAAAAGAAATATCAAATCCAAAAGCTATGAAAAAAATAATTTTGCCGGCGGTTTTCCTGCTGGCCCTTTTGGCAGCGCCGCTGGCGCGAGCATGGTCGTACAACGACGGAGACCTTCTGCTGGTCTTTCGCGAAAACGGATTCAACGATATCGAGTATGATTTGGGAAGTGTCAGCAACATTCTCAGCCATACCAACGGCTACACTACCACCATCACCGGCTGGAATTCCAGCCTGGTCACCAGCCAGTTTGGCACGGACCTGACGGGTGTGGACATCATCCTGCTGGCAGTCACGAGCCCAACCAATGAGATCCCAACAGTGTGGGTCAGCGGGACTGAGCCTGATACAACGGCATATAATATCAGTTCGTCCGCCTGGTCTGGCCTGCATGGCATTATCGCCGGTATCGGGAACAAGCCGATATCTCCATTCGACTTGTCCGCAGCGCCGGTCACTCCCACCAACGCCTATTCTATCTCGCCCTCGGGTATTGATGAGGGCGCCTCTTACGATTACATCGTTTCGGGCGGCACCTTTAATAACGTCCAAAACCTGGGCGGCCATAATGCCTTTACCGTCCAACAAAGCATTCCCGGATCGTTTGATTTTTGGGCGATTCAACCGACGTCCGTGTATCCCAATTCACCGCCGGACAATCTGATTGGCACATTTACGATCACCAGCAGCGGCGTTTTGACGTTTGTGGCCGGGCCGCGCCAATCCCTGGTCACCGGCGTCAGTCGTTCCGGCAACGTGAGCGCCATCCAATTCACCACGACCGTGGGTAATCAATATGCCGTGAGCTATACGAACCAGCTCGGCGGCACCAACACCTGGCCGGTGGATACCACGACGCTTACCGGCGATGGCAATATCGACACGCTTAACCATACCAACAACAACCTGGGAGTGGAGTTTTACCGCATAAATACACATTAAAAACACACACAAAGAAGAAACAACAACTCGCGGCAGGACCGGGCAACCGGACCTGCCGCGAATATAAATTTGTAGAGAGGACAACCACAGCAAATGACATTTCGGTTTGGAGTTATAGCAATGCTCGCATTGGCAAATATTTTTAGAACGATGGCGGCGGAAACGAATCCTCCGGCTGTGGTAGAGGATCTTTTTGCCGCGCCGCTGCCGGTCGCGACCAATCCGCCGCCTAAATTGCTACCCGCCCTGAATATCCACGCCTATGTAATCCAAGGCGATAATCTCCTGCCGCCGCAGGAATTCAGCATGCTTTCCAATTACACGGGCAAAGTAACGTTCGCTCGCGTGCATGAAGGCATGGAGCAATTGCAATCACTTTACCGCAATAGCGGTTTTACCGATGTTGCTGTGACATTGCCCCAACAGAATTTGACGAATGGCATTGTCAAAATCGCGGTCGTTGAACCTATCGCCGCAGTCACGAACAGCCTGGGGGAATCAATCACGAACCTATTTTTGGTGCCGGAGCCTAAAAAGGGGACCTTTGAAGTGCGCGGCTATCGAATCGATGGCAACACCGTGCTGCCGCCGGAAGAATTTGGGATGCTCAGCAATTATACCGGTCAGATTGATTTTGCGCGCCTCCGCGAAGGCCTGGGCCAATTGCAGCTCAGATATCGGGAACTGGGCTTTGCCACCGTCAGCGTGACACTGCCAAAGCAAAGGCTGACCAATGGGATTGTGCGGGTAAAAATTGTTGAAGGCCAGTTAACCCAAATTGTCGTTGAGGGCAACCGCTTTTACAGCGAGAGCAATGTTCGCCGCGCCCTTCCCAGCCTGACAACCAACATCCTGCTCAACACAAAATGGTTTCAACCGGAACTCGACAAGGCCAATGCCAACCGCGACCGCCAAATTTATCCCGTCATCGGTCCCGGGCCGGAGCCTGGCACCACCGAACTGGAATTACAGGTCAAAGATCGCCTGCCTTTGCACGGACGCATCGAAGTCAACAATTTGAACACACCCGAGACACCGCCCCTGCGTCTCAGTGCGTCATTGGAATACGATAACCTTTGGCAGCATGAGCATCAGTTTGGCCTTAATTATAATTTTTCACCGCAGGCTTACAAACCGGCCGGCAGCGTTAATAACCCCCTGGATATGCCGCTGGTAGCCAGTTACAGTGCATATTATCGCATCCCGCTTGGCTATGGCGAAAACCTTCGCCAGGAGACGGATAACCAACCGGTCACCTTTGGTTTCGATGAAGTCACCCATAAATTTAACCTGCCACCGGCCACGGGCAATCCCGACCTGACATTTTATGCATCCCGCTCGGCTTCCGCCACACCGGTGCGGTTCGGGCCGCTTTCAGTCGTTTTCACGAACGACCTTCTGGCCGTCAGCTCGCAAGATGCCGAGCAGAGTTTCACCTATGACAACAATCTGGGTACCAGGCTGACGTTGCCGATACGCCAATTTGCCGGCGTGCGTTCGTCATTTTTCCTTGGCGCGGATTTTAAAACCTACCGCGCCCCGACATTGGGAACCAACCTGACGTACTTCGCGCTTTATTCCAAGGTCGGAGACACCTATGTCCTGGAAACGAACCAAACAATTTCGCTGGCGAACAATTCGACCGCCTCATTGCAATATATTCCGCTTTCGTTCGGATGGTCGGGGGCGCGACCCGATGCATCGGGAGCTTTTGCTTTTAGTTATTCTCAGAGCATTTTTCTGGCCGGACTGGCTTCACCCCAGACCAACTTTCAAACCGTCGCGGCTTCGCCGAATGCCGGTGGTAATTACACCACCATTAATGCCGGGCTGGTGCGCGAACAAAATCTTTTCGATGGCTGGTCGGCGCTGCTCAACATCAATGGCCAATGGGCCAGCGAATCTTTAATCAACAATGAACAATTCGCGCTCGGCGGCACCAGTGGGGTGCGCGGCTACCAGGAAGCCGCGGTTTACGGCGATACCGGCTGGCGTGCGTTGTTTGACTTGCGCGCCCCGCCCGTCAACGTGGGCTATTTCCCCTCCGCCGCCGGGTCTGTCCCCGCCGAACTGCGCTGTTCGGTCTTCATGGATTACGGCCAGGCTTCTTTAATTGACCGGCCAACGACGGCAAATCTAACTTTTCCGGAATGGGGCACCGGTGCCGGATGTTTTCTTACGGTCGGTGAACATTTTGACGCCCGCCTGAGTGTGGCGTGGGCTTTAAAAACTTTGGGAAGTACCCATGCCGGAGACATCATCGCTTACTTCACAGTGGGGGCACAATTTTGAAAGCGCCATGAAAACAAAATTTTTAAATCAAAAATTGATCCGGCTTACTATCGTGCTTTTCCTGGCGGCGAGGGAATGGAGTCTCCGCGCCAATCCCGCCGGCATGACTGTTATCTCCGGCAGCGCCACGGCACAGCAATTAGGCTCTCAGCTCAACGTCACTGTCAGCCAATTGGCGATCTTGAATTGGAGCAGCTTTAACATCGGCGCGGGAGAAACGACGTCGTTTTTGCAACCCTCCTCCGGCTCGGTCGTTTTCAATATCATCGGCGGAGCGAACCCATCGCAGATTTTTGGCAACCTGAATGCCAATGGCACGGTGATCCTTGCCAATGCGAACGGATTTTATTTCGGGCCGAATTCAATGATTAAAGTCGGTGGCAGCTTCATTTCCACGACGGCTCCCCTCACGCCGGATTTCGGTGCCGGAGGCACCTGGCAATTTAGCGGCATGCCACCCTTGGCCAGCATCGTAAACTATGGACAGATCCAGGTTGGCCAGGGCCGCTCGCTGTTTCTCATCGCAGAAGACATTAAGAACTACGGCACACTGAACGCGCCGCAGGGAAATATTGAATTGGCGGGCGGGCAGGAAGTATTGGTCAGTGATAGTCCGGACGGACGCGGCCTGAGCGCGAAGGTGCAGATGCCCGAAGGGTCCGTAGACAATTTCGGCAATATTACCGCCGATGCCGGGACGATTGCTCTGCAGGCAAAGGTGGTAAACGAAGACGGAATCATCCAGGCCAACTCCGTCCAAAACGAGGGCGGAGTGATTGAACTCACGGCCTCGGACGATTTGACGCTTGGTGCCAACTCGCAAATTTCGGCAAACGGGGACGGCTCTTCCGGCGGCAGCGCCGGCGGAACAATTACCCTGCAATCGGGAAATAATTTTAGCGACAGCGCCGGCAGCCAAATCTCAGCGACCGGTGGTTCGCAAGGCGGCAATGGCGGCAGCATTGAGGTAAGCGCGCCAAACATCCTGTCCTTGAACTCCACCCTGGATGCCGGCGCACAATCCGGTTGGTCCGCCGGGACATTTTTGCTCGACCCTGCCAATATTACTCTGGGCACTTCAACCTCCGGTGGCGCGATCGATGTCAATACCGCATTCGCCGGTTTTTCTACTATCTTATTGCAAGCCTCCGGTAACATAACGCTGAACGCCGGCACGACGTGGGATTTGAGCACAAGCACGGGAGAATCTTCCGGACAATTAACGCTCGAAGCTGGCGGCAATATCATTTTGGGAAACTCGTCCAAGATATTGGATCCGAATGATTGGTCGGTGACACTGGATGCGGGTTACAATTTTGCCAACAATACTGTCCAGGCGGGCACCGGATATATTTATTTAAATGGCGGCAGCGGCCTGTCGCAAAGTGGAACGATTGAATTGGGCGAAGGGTCGGTCAATTTGTTCGCGGGAGAAAGTATTTTGGTGGGTTCCGGTTCCGTGTTCACAACGAGCGGCGGGAGTATTTTTGCCGATGCCCTGGATGGCGATATCAACGCGGGCACTTCCAATGGCAGCGGCACTAACGGCAAACAAACCAGCGATTATCTTTTTGAGAATTCAGGCCCCCCGAAGGCAAATGTAATTCTGGGCGGCATTTCCACCGCGGACGGCGGGAATGTCACGCTGATTGCGGGCGATGATATTATCAGCGTCCCGACAGTTCCCACTGGCGAATGGCCCGGCGCATCCGGTGCGTATGGCTCGGGCAATGTAACCCTGGTTGCGGGCAACCAAATCACCGGAAATTATAATGTAGCGAACGGCGTCGGCATTATCCTGGCAGGCGTGTCGGTAACGAGTTCACAGGCCGCGACGCTGCAAAATCCAAACGCGGCTAACTATGGCACCACCCTTAACTGCCTGGAAGCAGACGTCATGGGAAACACCAGCGGCAATGGCAACATTGGGACAGCTTCCGTCAATGGCGGGGTGACCCTAAGCCTAGCCGGGGACTCCTCCTGGAACGCCTGGGCGGCCAATGATATCTATATTAACGAGGTGAACAATCCCAACGGCGCGTTCAATACGCTGCAGGACTTTGCCTTTGATTACGCGGCCAATGCCGCAGCGAATTTTTGGGCGGGCAATGCCATTAATTTGGTCGGGGGAGATTTAGCGCGTGTCAACCGGGCAGACTCAACTATGCCGCCGATTTATGCGCCGATCCTTACTCTCAATGCCGGCGCCGGAGGAATCACCGTGGATAATTCCATCATCCTGGCTCCTTCCAGCGAAGGGGAGTTGCAGATTATCACGCGTGACGGCGGTAATTTGAGCGGAGCCGTTTCCGCCAATTCATCGGTGCTTAATGGCATTACAATGTCAGATAGTGGCTCAAGCAGTTGGACAACCTTTGCCTCGGGCCACGCATCCACGCCGCTCTATCTCGATAATCCCAATGGAGTCATCCTGGATATTTCCGGCAGCATTGAAAGTTTTGGACTGACGGTGCCGACCTTTGCAACCATTAATGTCGCCGGCAACACCTACAACTTTGGTTTCGTGGGGCAAAATCTTTCCCCGAACCAAATCACCTCCATCAACGTGGGCGGTAACATCACTTATCGTGGCGACTCAACGAGCGAAACTCTGTCGGGTGACGTGACGTCCACCGAATTTGGCGATGTCATTAGCGGCGACTCCTCGCTTGCCGGTGCGCTTTCGTACGATGCCACGACAGGCACGATTTCCTATATTGGCGTGATGAGCGCGGCGACCGAGCAATCCTTGCTCAACCCGACGGATTCCAGCGGCAATGCTATTTTCTCTGGCGCTCAATTGACGGCGTGGCAGGCCACCATCGGGCAATTGTATTCGGACAGTCAAAGTGCATCCCTGGGAGATAACGGCCTGGCCCTGTCCGGCCCCGGTCTCTTTAGCATCACTGCCGCTTCCATTGATTTGGGCATTTCCGGCGGGATCTCCGTGCTGGCGCCGGATGCTGCCCTGGCGGCGATTTCCCCCTATGGTGCAAACCTCGATGTTACTGCTACGGCTGGTAATCTCGAGATGACCACCAGCGTCATTGCCAATGAAAGCCTGTCTGGCGGGGATACTTCTGGCGGTATTAATATAGACGTGAAGAACGGGACGTTAGACGTAGGTGGCGAGCTGACGCCCTTTGGCGATCCCGATGCGCCGAAAGGAATTTTTACGACCAGCGGAGGAGATATTAACATCACGGCTAATGACGACGTCAACGTAGACGGCTCGCGTATCGCCGCCTACGACGGAGGAAACATCAATATTACGTCAACGACGGGCGATATTAATGCCGGAACAGGCGGAGCGGGTTACGTGACGTTGGATGCATTGCAACTCACCTCGTCTGGACTATTGGAGGGGATTGCGGCGACGATTCCGGGCAGCGGCATCCTGGCCACAACCATTTTTGGTTCCGATGCATTGTTGGGCAACATCATCCTGAATGCGCCAGATGGCAGCGTCAATGCCAACCAGGGCGGAATTGTTCAAATTGCCTTCAACGGGGCCAATTCCAAGAACAATTATATTGAGATCACTGCGGGGGATGACATCAACGCCGAAGGCTCAGGCATCATCGGCGCAAATATCGAGCTCAAGGCCGGCGGAGATATCAATGGGGTCGTCATTGGAAGCCAGAGCATCGACATCAATTCCGCCCAGAACGTGGATGTCACAGCCATCAGCAGTGGCAACGTGGACATCAACGCATCGGGGGACGTGTCTGGCACCATTGTCAGCGGCGGTAACCTGGACGTCAGCGGCAGTATGATTGACGCCTCGCTCATCGCTGAAAACGTAAGCGCCAACGGCGATACCGCCGGGGCAAGCATGGGCATTCCGCAATCCAATGTCGCCTCGGTAAACACCCAAACGGCTGCCAATGCTGACACGGTAACTTCCCAGGCCGATAACAGTGATAGCGATGAGGAAAAGAAGAAACGTAAACAGCCTGTCCTGGCACAAAAGGTCAGCCGTGTCACCGTCATTTTGCCGGCCAAGAATAATTCCTAACTCAAAAATCGTCGAGTTCCACTATTGTATAATAGCGCAGGAGATGTTTATAAATTGAGACTTGAAGGTGGTGCACGCATCAGGAGTTGAACCTGAAACCTTCTGATCCGTAGTCAGATGCTCTATCCAATTGAGCTATGCGTGCGACAAGGCGAATTTATTATGCCAAAATCGCACGCGGATGCAAGTTGATGTTTCGACAATCGTTGCGTTCAAGGCATGGTTACGATGTAATACCGCTGCGGCATGCCATTCGTTAACGTGTCCGCAAAGATGACCGGCCCATTGCCAAAGACACCGTTCGTCAGCAATGTCCAGGTGCTGGTAATGGGCGTGAGTGCAATATTGGTGGTTGCCCAAACGCGATAGCCGAATCCGGCGGATCCGTTCGGACCGGTGATGGCGAATTGCACATTTTGGTCGCTCACAATGGGCGTGGCAATCATGGTCGGCGTGGTAGGAGGAGTCACCGTCAAAACGACATTGCTGCTCGTCACACTGCCGGCGCTGTTGCTGACGAGGACAGAATAGGTTCCTGCATTCAGTCCACTCGCGCTGCTGATTACCAAAGTTGCGGTAGTCTGGCCCACCAGGTTGGTGCCGTTCAGCAACCATTGATAAGTCACGCCCGGAATCCCATAGGCACCAGCAGTCAAAGTCACACCCTGCCCTGCGGCGACCGTCTGGTTGGTTGGCTCCGTGATGATGCTGGGCGCAAGTTGCGGCGACCAGCCATAGAGCCAGTTGGTGACATCTTGCACCTCGTTGGTGGCCGTTGCGCCGTCCAATTCCAGCGACCACGGCACACGCGCACTTGTATTAACCGGATTGCCGTTGGTATCTACACTACCGTATTCCCAAAAACGAAGATTGGCGGTATCGGGTCCCTGTGAACTGCCGCTGCCCAGAATCCAACCCGCCGGGATAATCACATTGGTATCCATGGTGCAATTGATATAAGCCACCTGGCCATAGGGATAATTCGGCGTGTTTCCGCTGGAGCCTGCATCGCGCCCCAGGTCACAATCATTCGCACCAGGCGCACCGAGGATGCGGCAGTTCACAAACGCGAAACCATTCGTGTATTCCAGCGTGCGCGGTTGGGTCAGGTGACTTTGGCTGGTCAAATCCATCAGGATAGTGTTCGTAACGTACAAGGTACCGCTGCCCCAAATATAATCGGTGTTGCCTTGGATATAGCTGTCCTGGATGTAAGCCTTATCTCCGCTCTGGTTGACAAGCAGCGTGTCCTGATAACTGTCAAGGTCGCAGTCGAGAACGATCATCTGGTTGACTAGATTTACCAGTAACGCCTCCGCCTGCGAGCCGCCCAAGGGCGTGCTGTTGGTCAACGTGAGGTTTTCGAAGGCAATGGCGCTGGATTGATTGACGCCAAACATCGGGCGCGTTGTGCTGCTGCCGTTGATATTATTGTTATTGGCGTAAGTGATAATCGTTCCGTGGCGGCTTTGGCCAATAAAAGTGATGTTCGTCTTGCCATTCACACGGTCCACTTCCGTGTAAATTCCGTTG
>JASHZU010000146.1 GCA_030042375.1 Verrucomicrobiia bacterium | reverse complement strand
GCGAAAAAATTTCCATCAGCGCCGCCCGCGGCGGGTTCAGCGATTTGACCAGCACAATCGTTCCTCCTACCGTGAACGGCAGAAAAATGCCGACCGTCATCATGTAGGTGTGGAAGAGTGGCAAAATGACGGCCAGAGAATCCTGCTCCGCCGCCGCCAACACGACGCGGCAGCTCTCCACGTTGGCCATCAGATTGCCGTGTGAGAGCATCGCGCCTTTCGGCTTTCCCGTCGTCCCTGATGTGTAAATAATGACCGCCAGATCCTTTTCACTGCGCGCGGAATCCGTGGCGGCGCCGCCCGGCAGCGCCGCAAATTCTTCCGTTTTCAGCATCTTCAACTGCGGCCGCGTTTTCGCCAGTTCCGGAAAATGCGCGCCTAATTCCCCATCCGTAATCAAAACATCAATGCCCCCGTCGTTCAAAATATAAGCCGCCTCGGCCGGTTTCAAAAAATTGTTCATTGGCACCACCACCGCACCCGCCAGCAAAATCCCATACACGCTTACGATAAATTCCGGGCAATTCTTCAGCCACAATCCCACGCGGTCCCCCGCCTTGACGCCCAGTTGGTTTTGCAAATGCGCCGCTACCGCCTGCGCCTGGGGCAAAAGTTCGTCGTAGTGGATTTCTTTTTCCCCGAAATAAACCGCGACTTTGCGCGGGTTCTTTTTGACACAATCCGAAAAGTTCGTGGCCAGGTTCATGCCGCGATACTACCCCGCCGTTTTGCAACTGGCAATTGTTCGCTGGTTATGTTAAACCACTGCCGGTTTCCCTGTGGGAGTGGTGACATAAAGTGATCGATACAGAAGAAAAACTGGCTGCGTTTTTACCGGAATTACGCGCCGCTGAATGGGTGTCGCTCGACACCGAGGCGGACAGCCTGCACGCCTACCCGGAAAAAGTCTGCCTCATCCAAATCAGCATCGTCGGCCAGGACCGTCTCGTGGACCCCCTGGCCAAAATCACCCTCGACCCTCTCCTCGACGCTCTCAACGCCCACGAACTCATCATGCACGGCGCCGATTACGATTTGCGCCTGCTCGAGAAGCACCACGAATTTATCCCCTCGTCCATTTTCGATACCATGCTCGCCGCGCGGCTTTTGGGCGAGCGCCAATTTGGACTGAGCGCGCTCGTCGAAAAATTCCTCGGCATCAAGCTCGACAAAGGCTCGCAAAAAGCCAATTGGGCCCAGCGTCCCCTCACCGAGCGAATGGAAAAATATGCCCGTGCCGACACCCATCACCTCAAACCGCTCGCCGATAAATTAAGGTCCGAGCTCGCCGATAAAAAACGCCTCGCCTGGCACCAGGAATTTTGCACGCGGCTCATTGAGAATTGCACCCGTCCTCAGGCCCCGGATTTGGATTCGCAGTGGCGTATCAAAGGCAGCTCCCGCCTAAGCCGCGCCGCCCTGGCCATCCTGCGCGAGCTTTGGCGCTGGCGCGAAGACGAAGCCGTCCGTGCCAACCGCCCGCCTTTCTTCGTACTCAACCACGAAAAGCTTATTGAGATTGCTTCCGCCGTTGCCGGGGACCGGCCCATCGAAAGAATCCTGCCCCCGCAAATGTCCCAGCGCCGCCGGGGCACTTTGCTGGAGGCTGTCAAAATTGGCCTGGCCGTCCCGCCGGAATCCCAACCCGAAATTTTACGCCACCATTACCAGCGCCCAGATGATGCCGAGTTCAAGCGCTACGCCCAACTGGAAAAAATCCGCGATGCCCGCGCCGAAGAACTTGGCATCGACTCCTCCCTTATCGCCAGCCGTCCCACCCTCGGCGATTTGGCCCGCGATTGGGAGCATTCCGCCCCTTTGCTCATGAAATGGCAGCGGGAATTGTTGCAGAAAGCCTAACTTTGTTTAATTTCTTGCGATGCAGCAAACGACATTGACCCTTGGCCATTCACCCGACCCCGATGACGCTTTCATGTTTTACGCCCTCGCGAAGGATTTGATTCCTACGCACGGCTTTCAGTTTCAGCACATTTTGCAGGACATCCAGACCTTGAACGAACGCGCCACGCGCGGCGAGCTCGACATCTCCGCCATCAGCATCCATGCCTACGCCTACGTGAGCGATAAATACGCGCTCCTCCCTTCCGGCGCCAGCATGGGCGATGGCTACGGTCCTATGCTTGTAGCCAAACAAAAATTTTCGCGTGCCGAAGTCGCCGGGAAAAAAATCGCCGTGCCCGGCACCATGACCAGCGCCTTCCTCGCCCTGCAACTCTGGCTCGGCAAACCCGCAAAAGAATTCAACTACATCGTCGTTCCCTTCGACCAGATTTTTGCCACCGTCAAAAGCGGCCGCGCCGATGTCGGCCTCATCATTCACGAAGGCCAATTGACCTACAAAAACGAAGGCCTGGTCGTGTGCGAAGACCTCGGCATCTGGTGGGGCAGCCAAAACAATGGCTTGCCGCTGCCGCTCGGTGGCAACGTCATCCACAAAAAATTTCCCGTGGACGTTCGCCGTAAAATTTCCGGTATCCTCAGCGCCAGCATCCAATACAGCCTGGACCATCGTCCCGAAGCCGTGCAGCACGCCCTCCAGTTCGCGCGCGACATGGGCCGTGACCTCGCTGATAAGTTCGTCGGCATGTACGTCAATCACTGGACCCTCGATTACGGCGATCGCGGCCGCGAAAGCATCCGCCGCTTCCTCGGCCTGGGCTTTGAGCGCGGCCTGCTCCCGCATCGCCAGGAACTGGAGTTTGTGTGAGTCTCCAATCCGCCAGCAAACTCCGCCCTTTTTCCAGTACCATCTGGGTCTGTCTGCTCCTGGCCATTGCCACTCTGGCCGTTTATCTGCCGGTTCGAAACTACGGGTTTGTTGATTATGATGATGGCGCCTATTTTTTCGGCAATCCCCACGTTCTTGGCGGTCTTACCTGGACAGATATCAAATGGGCTTTCACCAGCGGCGAAGATGCCAACTGGCATCCGCTCACCTGGCTTTCGCTCATGCTGGACGCGCAGCTCTTCGGCAGTGGCGCCGCTGCCCCGCATCTGGTTAATGTCTTAATCCACCTCGCCAATTCCATCTTGGTCTTTCTTTTGTTCCGGCAAATGACCGATGCGTTCTGGCGCAGTGCGGTCCTCGCCATGTTCTTTGCCCTCCATCCGTTGCATGTGGAATCCGTCGCCTGGATCGCCGAGCGCAAAGACGTCCTCAGCTCGTTTTTTGGCTTGTTGGCCCTGCTGTTCTACGCGCGTTACAACGGCTCGTCACCTGGCCGCCGCGCGTGGCCTTATTGCTTATCACTCTTTTTCTTCACCTGCAGCCTGATGTCCAAGCCCATGCTCGTGACGATGCCGTTTGTGCTGTTGTTGTTGGATTTTTGGCCGCTTCAACGTTTCAATGTTGTCCCGCTGAAACGTTTCCTCATCGAAAAAATTCCGTTCTTTTTGTTGTCCGCTGCCGCGTCCGTTGTGACCTTCATCGTCCAAAAAAAAGGCGGGGCCGTCATGT
>JASHZU010000145.1 GCA_030042375.1 Verrucomicrobiia bacterium | reverse complement strand
TCCGTGCTGTGTCTTTCTCCCAACTTTCTTCCACTGAAACGCCAGCCATAGCAACAATCCCGCGCTCACCACGCCGGACGCGAGCATCGCCCATCCTTCGCGCTCCAACCGCGGCGGCGGCAAAGTGATGGGAGCAGTTTTCGGGGGAAGTTCTTCCGGCTGTGCCGTCGTATCAAACGTGACCGTTTCACTTTTGATTAGCGGCGAGAGCGGCGGTTTGGCCGGCCATAACCACCACGTCGCTCCCGTAGGCAGCGCCAACGCCGGTGGCAGTATCAGTTTCACCAGCACCACCAGCCACAGTGCATGACGAATGGCTGCGCGGATGCGTCGCGCCAGCAGAAAATCCAGGGCAAAAACAATGGCAATCAACAGGCTGGATTGCCACAACATCGGCCCGGCGAAACCCAGGAAGCTTTCGCCCCAGTGATTGAGGGTTTCGATGCAGGTGTTCATGGCTCTTTTTCCGGTTTGGTTTTCCGGCGTTTTTTCCCGGCCTGGACGAGCGCCTCGATTTTCGCCAGCTCGTCCTCGTCCAGGTCCTTGCTTTCCAAAAGGCATTGCACCATCGGCGCCAGCGCGCCGTTGAAGGCATGCTTGAGCGCGTAAAGCAGCTCACTGCGCTGCGCCTGCCCGCGCGTGACCGCGGAATTATAAATCGTTACTTTGCCCTCCTTCCGCGCCTTAAGAATGCCCTTCGCCACCATGCGGTCCATCAGCGTGCGCACGGTGGAATACGTCCAGCCGGTGGATTTCAGGAGCTTCTCCTGGACAATGGGGGCGGTGCAGGGCTCGGTCTCCCAAACGATTTTCATGACGGGCCATTCGGCCCCGGTCAGCTCAACAGAATTCCTGGGCATGTGCGCATCATCTCTACAATCGTAGAGAACGTCAAGAACAAAATTTACAAATGTAGAGATTGAAGATCTGGCTTATTTCGATTAATTTTTGGCGTTTAAAAATTGTGGGCTTGCAGGCTTGATATTGGATCAGTTTCGACGTTCATCTTTCCAATCGCCTGCTCAATAACTTCCAAATCCTGGGATGTTGCTATGACAACAAGTGCATTCCAATTGAAACTGAAGAGAACTGATTTAGGCTGATATATGTCCACGCCCAATTCTTTAAAATATTGCCTTGCAAGAATGGTGATTTCGTCTGGTGGAGTTGCCGCTTCCAGCCAATTCAAACCCTCTGGCGGTTGAAACATATCAACAGCCGGCGGACCAACCGGATAGTACTTGTAATAGGGCATCTTTTGATGCAAGGCCATAAGAAATTTATTCGTGTCTACTTTGAAGAGCTGTATTTCACATTTCGGCACGACAAAATCTCTGACTGCAAAGACAATAGCGCCATCTTTCACGAAATACTTGAGATTGGGCGAATCGTGGCAAATGCCGTCCAGCAGGTTCTGTAAAGGAACATTCCTTACCGCCCAATGAACATTGATGGAAGAAGCGCTGACAATCTCATTTGTCCCCGTCTGTTTCTGCGGAGCAAACAAAAAATGAATCCCCAGATGCTCCGGATCATTCTTGCGTGACAGCTCGGTTAAATCACGCAAAACCTCATCCAGCGATTTGTCCTGATATACAGCAGTAACCTGAATGCGGTTCAGCTTATTGTAGATATACTCTCTGCTCGGGCTTGTGCTCTGCGCCACCGCGTTGAATGCAAAAAACAAGCAGAGCAGCAAAAAGCTCAGGCGGAAACTTATTGGCATATCGTAGTCTGTCTTGGAATCTAAAATTGGCAATCGGATTTTGCCAGAGGATTGCCGCCCATTGCCCACACCGCTACTATCCCCCCGTGGAAAAAAACCGCATTGAGGCGTTCAGCGATGGCGTCTTCGCCATCATCATTACCATCATGGTGCTGAATTTGACCGTGCCGGACACCGCCGACATGTCCGAATTAAAATCGCGCCTCCCCGTCTTTCTCACCTACGCCTTGAGCTACCTTTACGTTGGCATTTATTGGAACAATCATCATCACCTTTTGAAGGCCGCGCGCCGCGCGACCAGCGGCGTCATGTGGGCCAACCTGCACCTGCTCTTCTGGCTCTCGCTCTTTCCCTTCATGACCGGCTGGATGGGTGAAAACCATTTCCAGACCGCGCCCACTGCCGTGTACGGGGCTGTGTTGCTGCTGGCCGCCATCGCTTATTTCATTTTGCAAAATATCATCGTGGCCGACCATGGCCGTGATTCCAAAATGGCCCTCGCCCTCGGTGAAGATTTGAAAGGGAAACTCTCCATGGTCCTTTATGCTGCCGGCATCGCCCTGGCCTTTTGGCATGCGTGGATTTCTCCCTGCATTTACACGCTCGTCGCGCTCCTCTGGCTCGTCCCCGACAAACGCCTCGAACACATCATTCACGAATTGCGCGAGTAACTGCCCCTTCGCTCACCTCTTTGCCGCCAGATTTTGCACGTGTCGTTCCATTCGCTTGGCCGCCTCGATGAGATGCTCATAGCTGGTGGCAAAACATGCCCGGCAAAATCCTTTGCCATTTTCGCCGAAGGCCGATCCGGGCACGATCGCGACCTTTTCCGTTTCCAACAACCCGATGGCAAAATCGCGCTCGCCCAGCCCAGTGGCGGACACGTCCGGGAACGCGTAAAACGAGCCCCGGGGCAGGTGACATTTCAAACCCATCTCGTTGAAGCGCCGCACGATGAAATCGCGCCGGCGATGATACTGCTCGCGCATTTTCTTCATGGCCTCACCGCCGCGCAACAGCGCCTCGATGGCCGCTTCCTGGCTGATGATCGACGCGCATAACATCGAGTATTGGTGCACCTTCATCATGGCCTCGATCAACGGCGCCGGCCCGCAGGCAT
>JASHZU010000144.1 GCA_030042375.1 Verrucomicrobiia bacterium | reverse complement strand
ACACGATGATGCCGGCCCATACCTCTGACGGAACTGCCTCGTGCGTAGCCGCGGGTGCGGACGGCGCCGTGTGGATTGGCACGGAGAACCACATGCTTCATTGCTGGCGGGATGGAAAAATGACTACGTTACGGGAATCCGATGGACTTGCAGGAAGAGTAGTTCGTGGCGCATGGGTTGACCATACCGGCGCCGTTTGGGCTATTGAAGAATATCCCAATGCCATCCAATGTTATCGCGACGGGCAATTTTACTCGTATAATGTGCCTCCGGACCTGCGTGTCTTGCGCCCAATCGTTGAAGACCGCGACGGAAACATCTGGGTGGGATCCTCAAAAGGCGCTTTATTAGAAGTTAAGGGCGACCAGGTTATTGATGAAACAGCCCAGACTACGGCCAGCCGGCCGTTTGCTATTCGTTCTCTTTATGTCACGCCTGATAATGCGCTTTGGATTGGCTATGCCGGCGCGGGCGTCGGCCGTTTGGAAGACGGAAAATTCAAACGGATTAGCACGGGGGAAGGATTGTTAGACGGCTATATTTCGCAGATGTCCGCGGACGACCACGGCTGGGTCTGGTTTGGCACCGACGGCGGAATTTTCAAAGTGCGGCTCCAGAATCTCGAAGACGTAGCCGACGGCAAAGCGTCCCGCGTGGATTGCGTTAGTTATAAGGATTTCCCGGCATTACAGGCCAACTTTGGCAATTGGCCGGCCATGCTAAAGAGCCGTGACGGGCGGTTGTGGATGCCTATGCTCACGGCACTGGCAGTAATTGATCCCAACCGGATTTTCGAAGATGCCGTCCCGGCTAATCCGTTGCTGGAGCAAATCTCCGTGGACGACGACGTTGCCGCTACGTATGGCGGCATGTCTTTGTCCTCCAACGTCCTGGATTTGGAAAAACCGGGCGTGGAATTGTCTTTGCCTCCCGGCCGTCACCGGCTGGAATTTGATTTTGCAGCCTTGAGTTTCAGCGCTCCTGAGAACATTCAATTCCGTTACCGGCTTGAGGGTTTGGATACGCATTGGATTCAGGCCGGTACGGAGCAACGCACAGCGATTTATCCGCAAGTCAGCACGGGCAAATATACTTTTCAGGTGATGGCATGTAACAGCGACGGCATCTGGAGCACCATCACCGCCGCGATTACGTTGAACGTTGCGCCGTTCTATTGGCAGACGTGGTGGTTTCGCATTGCCGTGGTTTTGGGCTTTATCGGAATTATTCGTTATATTTCCGTACGCCATTTTCGCGTCAAGTTGCAAATACTTGAGCATCAGGCTGCCCTCGATAAAGAGCGCATGCGAATCGCCAAGGATTTGCATGATGACCTGGGCACGCAGTTGACCAAAATTGTTTTACTCAGCGGCCTTGCCCAGCGCGATCAAACGGTGCCCGGCAAATCGACGGAACACTTAAAAAAACTCTCGGCCGCCGCGCAACAGGTCATCAATTCCCTGGACGAAACCGTCTGGGCAGTGAATCCCCGCAACAATACGCTGCCACATCTCATTAATTACGTTGGCCGCTTTGCTATTGAATTCCTGAAGACCGCGGAAATTCATTGCGTGGTGGATTTGCCGGAACATCCTCCCAATCGCGATATTCCGGCCGCGGTGCGGCATAATTTGTTCCTGGCTGTAAAAGAGGCATTAAACAATGTCGTGCGCCATGCCAACGCCGGCACGGTCAAGTTGCGCATTACCGTTACGGAGCAATTGCTCGAAATTTCAATCGAGGACGACGGCTGCGGCTTCTCCGAAGTACCGGCCCATAACGGCTCCGATGGCCTGTACAATATGCGCCACCGCATTGAAGAAATCGGCGGCACTTTCGAGTTAAAGAGCGAACCGCGGTTGGGTACTAGGATTGTTTTCACCTCTCCTTGCAACGGCAAAAACGGCCATTGAGTGCGAATTTTCTGGCGCACAGCTATCCCCTGTGTTTAGCTTTTTCCAGGTTTAACGATGGGCATTACTGTTTCTGTTATTGAAGACGACCGCGAAACGCGCGAAAGCCTTGTAGAGCTCCTCAACGGTGCGCCGGGCTTGAGTTGCGTCGGCAGCTATCCTACAGGCGAAATGGCATTGCGCGCGATCCCGGAGCAAAAGCCGGACGTCGCCCTAGTGGACATCAACCTCCCGGGCATGAGCGGCATCGAATGTGTCAGCCAGCTCAAATCCATCATGCCCGCCCTGCAAATCCTGATGCTCACCACCTATGAAGACAGCGATTTGATTTTCAATTCCCTGCGCGCGGGCGCCAAAGGTTATCTATTGAAGAAAATGGCCCCCACCGAATTGGTGCAGGCCATTGAACAGATCCATGCCGGTGGCGCGCCCATGCCCATGCAAATCGCCCGCAAGGTCGTGGACTATTTCCAAGGGCTGGGAAAAACCTCTGAGACAGAACAATTGACCAAGCGCGAACAGGAAATCCTCGCGCTGCTGGCCAAGGGCGCTTTTTACAAGGAAATTGCCGAAACCTTAAATATCAGCATGAGCACGGTGCGGACTCATATCCAGCACATCTATGGAAAACTCCATGTGCAATCGCGCATGGACGCCGCCCGGAAATATTTCGGCAGGAATTTTTCTTAAATTCAGGAATCTTCCGCTTTCACCGCGTCGCCGACGCGGACCACACCTCCCTGAACCACCGAAGCATAAGCGCCTACGCGTGCTTTGTTGTGCTGTGCGGCTGCTTTCAAAATGCCGGTATCTTTTGGCAAATCACCCTGGGCCAGCGTGGTCATGACACAACGCCCGCACGGGCCGGTGATTTTTATTTTCACTTCGTTCCCGATGGCCAGAATTTTATTTTCCCAATCGTTCTCCGGGTATCCTTCCATCTCCGGCGGCGTTTGAATCACGAAGTTTGGGCGAAACCGGCGCGTTTCGAACTGTCCACCGGGATAAGAGGCCCGCAGGCTATTCAACGTGGAGGTGGTAAGAAAATGGATTGCCGCGCAGTCGAAAAACGTTTCCGTTGGCATTACTTCATCGGTCACTACGTCGCGGCGCGCCAACCCGTCGATATCCGGCCAATATTCCTCCAGTGTGCCCGTGCCCATGGCACCGGCCATGAACTTCACTGGCTTCCCCAAACTGGCGGACAGTTTACTTTCAATCTGTCCGTCCTCCGTGGAAATGATGCTGCCATCGGGAAACGTAATTCGTGCCGGCGGCAGCACGCCATTGTCGAGCGGGCGCGTGAACGCCGCGCGGTAGGAAAAGAGGTTCGGCCATTTCGAGGGGTTTTTGGCGCTGGCGACCTTCCCCGT
>JASHZU010000143.1 GCA_030042375.1 Verrucomicrobiia bacterium | reverse complement strand
AAATCCAGGGCCTCGAAAATCGCCTCGTTTCCCGCTTCGAATGGGGACTGGTCACTGATTTGCAGCCGCCCGATGTGGAAATGCGCCTGGCCATTCTCAAGAAGAAGGCCCAGCAGTGGAGCGTGGTGCTGCCGGACGATGTCCTGAATTTTCTGGCTAACCGCATTCGCACGAACGTCCGCCGCTTGGAAGGCGCGCTCACCCGTACCGCTTCCTACGCTTCGCTTACCGGCAAGAAGCTGACCATCGAAGTCGTCGAGAGCCTGTTGCGCGAAATCCTGCATGAGGAAGGCCGGTTCACCGTCAGCATCGAGGCCATCCAGAAAAAAGTCGCCGAACATTTCGACATTCGCCTCGCTGACATGACCAGCAAGCGCCGCCCGGAAAACATCGCGTTTCCGCGCCAAATTGCCATGTATTTCTCCCGCCAGTTGACCGAAAGCTCCCTCAATGCCATTGGTGAAGCCTTTGGCGGGCGCGATCACGGCACTGTCCTGCACGCCTGCCGCCTCGTCAAAAACCGCATGGAAGTGGACGCCAACGTCCGCCAGGTGGTTCATTACTTGGAAAAACAGTTAATGCGGTAAAGCTTCGGTTCTCGGCGGGGCCAGTGGTTTGTAGATTTCGCGAGCGACTTCAAAAGTCCGCGAAATCTGCGGATAAAAAATCATGAGCGAGCCGCCTCCGATACCGATACCGCCGGTGCTTTCGCAACATGGAGGAGCTGTAACCTGGCGCGGTCGCCTTGTTTCTGTTCGGTCGCGGGTTGTTCCCCGATTTCTTTGGACGACAGCATCTATTAACGCGTATTTGGATGAACAATGCATCCTCCAAACCGGCGGGAAGTTGAACCCTGCTGGATCCTGTTCCGCAACTTTTAGCCATAAAGGCGTCACCCATACGGCCGAATTAAGCTGGGGTGTCGCGGTGTTGTACTCCTTTCCTTATCAGCTTAAAATTGATGGTATTCCGGTGATGAGTTCGCGGGTTCGGGCCGACAATTGGTACTTAACTCTTTTGGTGGGAATATTTTTCGGGCTCGTCGCCGGAGTGATTAGTTTCCTGTTTATACATCGGTTTTTACACAGGACTCTTCACTAAGCCAGGGATGGCAGAATTTTTAATTCTTATTTCTGGGTTTTTCGTTATTTTCCCCGCGTGCCTGTCATCGAAGTCAACGGCCTGACCAAGGCTTTCCGAACCTATAAAAAGCAACCCGGCTTTGGCGGCGCGGTCAAAGGCCTGTTCCATCGGCAATACGACCAAACCGAGGCCGTGGACAATGTCAGCTTCAAGATTGAGCCGGGCGAACTCGTCGGGTTTCTCGGCCCAAACGGCGCAGGCAAAACGACGACGCTCAAGATGCTCGCCGGGCTACTCTACCCCACCGGCGGCCGCGCCAATGTGCTCGGTTACACACCGTGGGAACGCGCCGACGGCTACCGCCGGCAATTCGCCCTCGTCCTCGGCCAGAAAAACCAGCTCTGGTGGGATTTGCCTGCCCGCGAATCCCTGGAACTCAACGCCAAAATCTACGGCATTCCGAAGGATCGCTTTGAGCAGACCGTGAACGAACTGACCGAGCTGCTCGGCGTCGCTCACAAGCTGAACGTCAGCGTGCGCGAGCTTTCCCTGGGCGAACGCATGAAGATGGAGCTGATTGCCTCCCTCTTGCACCAGCCCAAGGTCCTGTTCCTCGACGAGCCGACCATCGGCCTGGACGTCGTTTCGCAAAAGACTGTGCGCGAATTTATTTGCCGCCACAACGCCATCAACAAGACCACTATCCTGCTCACCAGCCATTACATGGCCGACATCCAGGAACTGTGCAAACGCGTCATCATCATTGATCACGGCAAGATTTTCTTCGACGGCCAGCTCAGCGATATCGTGGACCGCTTTGCCGATTTCAAGCTCGTCACCATCCAATGTGAAAAAGCCGATGCAATTTCCAAAGAACAGCTCAGCCGGTATGGCGAAGTAACCGAGCAGACTGCCACCGGCATTACGCTGAAAGTGAAACGCGACCACGTAATTGCCGCGTGCAAATCGCTGCTCGACGATTTGCCCGTCACGGACATTGATATCCAGGAAATCCCGATTGAGGACGTCATCAGAAGGATTTTTGCGGGATAGATGACTTGATTATGAATGAGGATTTCAGAACAGGCGGACCACCTATTTGGCGAGTGGCGATTTATGCGCTCATCGCAATGGCAATACCGGTTTATCTTTTTTATCCGCGTTTAGGTGAGTTAAGCCCATCACTGCGAGTTTTATTCTGGTTCACGGTCGTTTTTATCGGTGGTGGCGTGGTAGTGGGCTTTGCTGCGCTGCCGTGGATCGCTTCAAATCTAAAGAACGGCCCAACGTGGTTTAGGCGATTTATTCAATCGGCATTTATCGCTGCGTTAGTATTTGCCATTGTATGCCGTGTTTTGGCTCTGATTTGGAAATGATACTGCTTAACGCCGTGTAAACCTTGAGTTTATGGATGGCATGGGTTAAAAACCGCCATGCCGCTTGGGAAATCCTGTCTATGAAAAAATTAATCATTGCTGTGTCCGCAATTATTTTGGTGATGGTTTTTTGGAATCCTGCCCAGGCCGCGCCCGCGCCAAAATCGATTGAGCTATCGCAAGGCTGGGCGTTTGTTTCCGCAGCGAAAGTGCCCGATACCGGCGATGTGGTTTCCAAAATCGGCTATAAAACCTCCGGGTGGTATCCGGTCACCGTGCCGTCAACGGTCATGGCCGGGCTGGTGGCGAATGGCGTTTACACCAACGATGACCTTTTCATGGGAACGAACCTGAAATCGGTTCCCAACCTGACCAAACAAAAATGGTGGTATCGCGGGGAATTTTTTGCGCCGAAAAATCCCCGCGGCCAATACTGGCTTCGATTTAAAGGAATCGCTTACCAGGCGGAAATCTGGGTGAACGGAAAATTGCTCGACCCCAACGCCGAAGGAACGCTCGTGGTGCACGAATACAACGTAACGGGCTTGATCCGGCCCAATGGCAAAAATGTTGTGGCGCTCAAGATTACGCCGCCGGCCGGTGCGAAGAGCCTGTCGTATACGTATGTTGATTGGAATCCCATGCCGCCGGACGACAACGGGGGCATTTGGGGGAAAGTATTGCTGGACACTTCGGGCGCGGTTGAATTGCGCGACCCGTTTGTAAAAACCGTTTTGCCTTTGCCCGCAACGGATTCGGCGGATTTGACAGTTTATGTTGACGCAGAAAACGGGTCGTCGAAACCGGTCAGCGGAATCCTCACGGCCACAATCAGCAAGCCGGGTTATCCTACCATCACCGTGGACCAGCCGGTCACGCTGGCGGGGAAAGAGCGGCAGGAAATTGAGTTTGATCCGGCGAGCTTTCCGCAATTGCACGTGGCGCATCCGGCCTTATGGTGGCCGTATGCCATGGGCAGCCCGGAACTTTACGATCTCAATGTGTCTTTCAAGATCGGAAAAAATTTGAGCGCGAGCCAGTCCATCCAGTTTGGTATCCGGCAGGTCACGCAATACCAGACGCCCGCGATGAACGGCAAACCCTACTTCCAGGGTTTCCAGGTGAATGGGAATACTTTTCTGGTGCGCGGCGGCGCTTATGTGTGGGATCTGTTCATGCGCCGAGACACGGCGATCGACGAGACACACATGCGTTATGCCAAAGACATGGGATTGAACGCCATCCGTTTTGAAGGAATCCTGGGCAACGAGGACATTTACGATATTGCGGACCGCGAAGGCATCATGTTGATTCCCGGTTTTGTTTGTTGCAGCCGCTGGGAACAATGGCCGAGGTGGACGACCAATGATTTCGCCGTCGCCTGCGCCTCGCTGGAAAGCCAGATGCGGAACATGCGCGCCCACCCAAGCGCGCTGGTCTGGCTTTTTGGCAGCGACAAAACTCCGCTCGACACGGAACAACATCCCGTGTTGCGAAGCTACAAAGCCATCGCGAA
>JASHZU010000142.1 GCA_030042375.1 Verrucomicrobiia bacterium | reverse complement strand
GCGTGGCCACTTCCAATTCGCGCGTGCGCTCGGCTACTTTTTTTTCCACGGCGGCGTAACTGAGCACAAGTTGGCGATGCCGATTTAAGGCGACTCCGGCAAAGAACAGGGCGACGATCGCGCCGAAGCCCAAAACCATCCAAAGGCGAGGCTCTTTGTACCAGGGAAGGGTAATGAAAAAATCGAGGCTCGCGGGCGTGGCTTCCAAATTTCCGCCGCTGTCCATGGCGCGTACCTGGAATAAATGCCTTCCGACTGCCAGGGAAGGAAAGGTCAGCGACGTCAGGTTCCGGAAATCAGACCAGCCGCCCTGGTCCAATTGATAGGAATAAAGCAGGCTGTCCGGTGAGGTCAGTTTCCATTTGGCCCGGCCTTCCAAAAGCAAATCCAGCGTGCCGCCTTCCGATAACTGGCTGTCTTCGTTGGCCAGGCGGCGAATGGAAGTTTTGGGCGGATCAGGGTCGGCCTCCGGGTGAAGAATGCTCAAGCCATGAGACGTCGCCGCCCAGACCTGGCCATTGGGACCTTCACACACGGCGTGGATCGGACCGTTGGGCAAGCCTTCTTCTATGCCATTCGCCAGCCACGCGCCCTGGTAGAACCGGAGCAGCCCGCCGTTCGAAGCCACCCAAACGCTGCCGTCATGGCTTTCCCGGATGCTGTTGATGTGGTTAAATCCGTATTGGAGCAGCCGCCAGTTTTTATTCCCATCGAATTGCCAGATGGAATCGCGCGTTGCACACAGGATGGATCCATCCAGCATTTGCGCAAAACCAACCGCCATGTCCGGCCCTGTTTGGCTTTTCGAGGTTAATGATTCCCATTGGCCGCCGTGGCGCCAGAGCACTTCGTCTTCGCCGCCCATCCAAATATCGCCATTTCGAGCTGCAAAAAGCGTGCTGAAATCAGCATCGGGATCATTTGTTGTAGGCGCCGCGTTCCAGCGATAAACCTGTCCTCCGTCAAATTCTTCAAAAGAGGAATTTATGCCGGGCGTATAGAGGCACAGGTTCCCGTCCGACAGATAGCCCAGGGGAATCACCCGCTGTCCCTCGTGTGGCTGGAATGGTTTGAAAGAACCATCTTCTTGTTGAAATTGAAATAACGCGTCGCCTGCCTCTGCCAGCAACGGGGCATTGGCGAATGGAAACAGCGTATAGCTCGAATTTTGCGACCCGGGTGGCAAGGCATACTGCCGCAACTTTCCATTTTCCAGCACGTTCAATTTGTTATCGGCAACAAAGTAAATACGATTGTCGGGATCCGCAGTGAGGCATTGAGCAGGCGAATTGATATTCCGTGTGGCATCCGGTTCCTCCCACAACGCTGGCGCGCCGCGAATCAGCCCGTCGGATGTCGCCAGCCAAAAGGCTCCGCCCGGTTCCACGGCCACGTCAAAAATCCGGCCGGCGGAAATCTCGTCATGCTCCATCCAATTGGTTTCCGCCGCGTCCCACTGGAACAGGGACTCCGGGGTGGCCGCCCAAAACGTGCCGTTCGGCCCGCGCCAGGCGCGAAAAAAACTTTTCAGCCCGGCCGGCCGGCTGGTCCATTGATGCCCGTCAAAGGTCACGACCCCCCATTGATGAGTGATGTCCGATTTCACCATGAGCGTGATGCTGCCATTGTCATCCGGTTCCGGGGCGCTGAGTCTTCCGGCTTCCAGCGTTTCGGGCGGCAGATATTCCTGCCATGGAGTTTGTGGATTCACATTTCGCGCCAGGCCGCCGGCTTTGGCCACTCCTTGCTCTCCGCAAACCCAAAGTGTGCCGTCGTGTGAAACGTCCATTCCTGTAAATGGCCCAATTTGTAGTTGTGCCGCCGTGCAGATCGTCGTGGTTTCAGGATGGGCAGGGTCTTCCGAGGAAAATTCCATAATTTTTTCCGGGGACAGAAAAATGACACAACCCTGCCGCACCGGAAAAAAGACCCGCGCGGTAGAACGGGCGTCGGAATGAGATTCTTCGGAAATCTCCGGAACCTCATGCTCCAGCCAAACACCGTTTTTAAATTCCAGTAATTTGCCCGGCGCTTCTGCCCAACGCTGGCCGCCGGGACTTTCGCAGATGGGGCCGGCTAAGCTATCCGGTGCGACAAAGTTGCTTACGGAATATCCGTCCAATTCAAAAGCAAATGGGGAATTGAAGCCCGCCGCAATGAGCGTGTCCCGCGGAGTGAATGAGATGGATTGGCAGGGAGATTCCGGCAGGCCATCGGCGGTCCCGTAAAAGCTCCAGTGCAGGGCGCCTTGTCCCCGGCCATTTTCCGACAGCAGCATCAGTGCTGACACGAAAATAATGAACCAACGTTGGGATACCATCGCCATGCTCAAGTGCAGTTGAGTTGTCTTAGTATCCGCCGGTTTAAACCACAGTGCAACCAAAACGGAGGATGTGCATTCAAACGCACACTAGGCGAAAAGACGATTGAAAGGTAATAAGATAGGAGAGCTTGTGCCGGAATATTCGCAGAATCGAAATCAGAATTGTGTCCAAACGCCGCGCGCCTTCCTATCGGCGCCGATGCGTTGTGTCCGGGCTTTTTCCCTGATTGAACTGCTTGTGGTCATCGCCATTATCGCCATTCTGGCGGCTGTGCTGCTTCCGGTGCTTTCCGCCGCCAAAGCCCGCGGCCAGGAAGCCGCCTGCTTAAATAACCTGAAACAATTGTCCGGGGCCTTCCTGGTCTATGCCGATGACAATGGCGGCAAATTCGTGGACAACCAACCGCTTGGGCAACTGGAGGCGGTAAGCAATAATTGGACACTGGGTAACATGGCCATCGCAACCCAATGCACCAATACCGGCCTGCTGGAACGCGGTGAGCTATTTCCTTACACGACACAAGTCCCTCTCTATCACTGCCCGGCAGATCCCTGGCAAACCAATGGCACCATGCATGTGCGGAGCTATTCGATGAATAGTTGGGTAGGGAGCCGTTCTATGGAAACGGGTGTCCAGGCGGGAAACGGCCTGGCTGCTGTTGACGCAGAAGAGAATTACCAAACTTTTGTGATGGAAAATGAAACGGCCATCATGGGAACGTCCACCCTTTGGCTTTTTGCCGATGAAGACGATGTTAGGATGAACGCGCCCTGGTGGCTGGTGACCATGGACGACACCCAGCCTTTTGCCAGTTTCCCGGCCCTTCGTCACTCAGTTGGATATAATTTAAGTTTTGCGGACGGGCACGTGGAGCGATGGGCATTGCGCGACACCAATACCATGTCGGCAGCCGCGGCGCTAGACCTAGGTGAGGGGTTGGCGATCGATTCCAACAATTCCGATTGGGTCAGGTTGAAACAGGCGTCCACGAGAAGTTTAGGCCCGACCCCGCCTTCCCTTTAGCGGTCACTTTGTCGCGGACGGTTCGGCGATGCACTCGGAAGGTTCAGAAGCGTTTCTGGAATTCGGGTTTGCCGTCGTCACCTTGATCAAAGCGTCTCTCAATTCCTCTTCCTTGAACGGTTTGGAAATGTAGCCATCCATACCGGCGGCCATGCACAGTTCGCGGTCGCCTTCCATGGCGCAAGCCGTCAGCGCGATGATATGCGTACGCGGAAGATTTTCCGCGCGCTCAATTTCGCGGATTTTTTGGACCGCTTCATAGCCGTCCATTTGGGGCATCTGGCAGTCCATTAAAATGACGCGATATTTTTTTTGCCGCCACGCATTCAACACTTCAATGCCGTTGGCCGCCAGGTCTACGCGGCAGCCGATTTTTGACAGTTGCCGCATCTCGACGAACTGGCTGATTTGATTATCTTC
>JASHZU010000141.1 GCA_030042375.1 Verrucomicrobiia bacterium | reverse complement strand
TGTCAACACACCCCCGGGGGGGTGTTTTCCTCAGCGCTTGACGTCACCCCCAATACCTAACACGCTTTCTCAGATGCCAGCGACTGTTTCCGGGAATTCATATCAGCGGCACCTTTGGCCCTGTGTCATCCTCATTCTTTTGGCGTTGGCCATTCGTATGCCACTCCTGGGCATTCCCTTCGAACGCGACGAGGGCGAATACGCCTACATCGGCTGGCGGCTCGGCCATGGCGAATTGCCGTATCGCGATTGGGTGGACCAAAAGCCCCCGGCCATCTTCTGGGTCTATCGCGCGGCCTTTTTCCTGCCCATCGACCCCATCAAAGCGGTGCATTTCATGGCGCTGCTGTTCGCGGCGGCATCGGCCTGCGCGCTGTTCGTTTTAGCGCGGCGGTTTATGGAGCTGTGGCAGGCATTCCTCGCTGGCCTGCTGTTCACATTATTGTCCGCCGACCCGCTGGTGTACGGGACGGAAGCCAACACGGAGATGTTCATGCTGCTGCCGTTAATCCTTTCTGTGCTGGCATTCTTTTCATCGGCCGGCGCAGCGGGGCAGGGGCGCCAGGCGGACTTCGCGGTTCTGTCCGGCGTTTTTATCGGCATCGCCGCCGCGTTTAAACAAGTGGCCGTCGTTCAATGGCCGCTTCTCTTTCTGCTATTTCCGCTCTTTGCCGAAGGGAAAAGGCCACTGGCGCGAATGGTTTTCTTCGCCGCCTGGTCGGCCCTTGGTGCCGCCGCCGTGTGGCTGCTCATCGTTGTGTATTTCTTACTTCGTCATGGACTGCCGGATTTTATTTACAACGTCTTCACGCACAATCTCGAATACGTCCAGGGCATCTCGTGGCCGCAGCGTTTGAGCTATTTAGCCGGGTTGCTGGAAGGCCTTTCACGGGATGAATTGCCCGTTTGGGCTGCCTCTATTATTGGTTTTGGCTGGCTATGGGCCGCCCGGCGGACAAAGGAATTTTTATTTTTTGCGGCATGGCTGCTTGCGAGCTTCGCCGGTGTGAGTGCCAGTGGTTATTATTTCCCGCATTATTTCCAGCAATTATTGCCGGTGCTCTGCCTCACTGCGGCGCTGGGGGCGGGCGCGCTGGAGCGCCTGTGGTCCCCGGGACGCATCCCCGTACACCTGCGGCGAACGGCGTTGGCGGCAGTGCTCGCGCTGCCCATGGCCGTGACGCTTTGGCCATACATGTTTTATTACACGCCGGCGGAATCGGTGGATATGATTTATCGCGGCAGCCATTTTGCGGAGAAACAGGTCCTGGCCGCGCGGCTGGCGCAGGTGACCGGTCCGGACGATAAAGTCTTCATCTACGGCGCAGAATCGGAGATTCTATTTTATGCGCAGCGCGTTTCCGCCACGCGCTACATTTTTCTGTTTCCGCTGTACGGCCCCTATTCAGATGCAAAGGAAAAACAAATAGCTGCGGCAGATGAAATTACGAAAAATGCCCCCGCCGCGGCGCTGTTTTTGCCCAACGGGCTTTTCTATATGCCCGGCTCGGAACAATATTTCACACATTGGACCGAGGACTATCTCACCCAAAACTTTCGCATGGATAGCTGCCTGGCCGTGGATCAGACGGGTGCCACCGTGGTTGTGACGGATGTTCCCCATCAAAAGCCATCGGCCATTAACGGCCTGAAAGTCTTCGGTGAATTGGATGTCCGGAAGGATACTGGCCGTTAAGCGATGGCTTTGGTCAGCTTCACGCCCAGTTGCAAAAGTTTCTGCGCATCGGCGGCACTTTTTGCTTCCGCGTAAATTCGCAGGACAGGTTCCGTGCCGGAGCCGCGCAGCATTAGCCACGATGAATCCTGTGCGACATATTTTACGCCGTCGAAAGTTTTTATGTCCGCCAGCGGTGAGCGCAACAATTTGTCCGGGGGATTTATCCGCAAAAAATCCATGAGTGCGGCGCGTTTTTCCAGCGGGAAATGCGTATCAATCCGGTCATATCGGTGCGGGCCGAATTGCTTTTCCAGCTTCGCCCAAATTTTATTTACGGAAACACGTTCCACCGCGAGCAATTCCAGCAGCATCAGCCCGGCAGCGATGCCGTCGCGTTCGGGGATATGGCCGGGGAAACCGATGCCGCCGCTTTCCTCCGCGCCGATGAGCACGCCGCCCTTGAGCATTTCGGCGCAGATATATTTGAAGCCGACGCCCGTTTCGACCAGTGGCAGGCCATACGCCGCGCACATTTTATCCACCATGGAAGTGGTCGTGAGCGCCTTGACCACGCGGCCGGTCTGTTTGCGATTCGAATAAAAATGATGCAGCAACAGGCAAATAATCTGGTGCGTCGTCATATAACCGCCGCGGCCATCCATGCCACCCACGCGGTCGGCATCCCCGTCCGTCACGAGGCAAATGTCATGGGGATGTTTGGCGAGATATTTCTGCGTGGGCCCGTAGTTTTGCAAAATCGGCTCAGGATTGATGCCGCCGAAGAGGGGATCATGCTTCGCATTCAGCGTCGTGACTTTGCAAGTGGTCCCGGCCAGGAGTTCCTCAAAGCAGCCCGCGCCCACACCGAACAACGCGTCATGGGCAAAACGCAATTTCGATTTGGCGATCAGCTTGAAATCCACCAGTTTTTTCAGCGCGGCATAATGCGCGGCCCGCAGGTCGCGCACGGTGACTTTCCCCGCCTTGATAGCGTCATCGAGTTTGATCGAGCGGACGGGATTATTGTCCAAAAAACTTTCGACCGCTTTGCATTCGTCCGGGCTGCTGGAACCGCCGTACCAGGATTTAAGTTTGAAGCCATTGAAGATGGGCGGATTGTGGCTGGCCGTCAGCATCACGCCGCCGATGGCATCCAAATTTTTTACGGCAAAAGAAATAGCCGGCGTCGGCGTCGGTTCCGGCGTGAGGATAACCTTAAAATCATTTGCCGCAAAAACCTCGGCGGCAGTTTGGGCAAAGCGGTCGGAAAGAAACCGGCGGTCGTACCCAACAATAACTTTCAGGCCATGGTTAAAAATCTCCGACTTTGGATTCAGGCTTTCTGATTTCCAATAGTCCGCCGCCGCCTGCGCGACGCGCGCGACATTGGCAAAAGTAAAATCTTCGGCGATGACTGCACGCCAACCGTCAGTTCCGAATTTGATTTGAGACACGCGGGGATTTTGGCAGAGAAAACGGCCTGTGCCAAGTGCGAGAAATTATGGACCTAAACCTTCAAATCCGCGAGCGCCGGGTCGTTGGCGTTCACGACTTTTCGCATTTTGGTCACTTCCGCCTTCAAACTGCGCGCGGCGAACATGCTGGTGCCGGCCACAAAGGTGTCCGCGCCCGCACGGGCGCATTCCGCGGCGGTCTGGTTATTGATGCCGCCGTCCACGCTAATGCGATAACGCAGGCCTTTCTCCCGACGCCAGGCATCGGCCTGCTGGATTTTCGGCAGGCATTCGCTGATAAATTCCTGCCCGCCAAAACCGGGGTTCACCGTCATCACCAGCAGCAAATCAATTTCATTCAGGTACGGCTTGGCCAGCGCAATCGGCGTATGCGGATTGACGGCCAGGCCGACTTTTTTGCCGAGATTTTTTATCGCCCAAATGAGCGACCCCACCCGGTCTTCGAGTTCGACATGGATGATCATTTCATCCGCGCCGGCTTTGGCGAAAGGCTCGAACAAAATTTCCGGCTTGCTGCACATCATGTGCACATCGAAGAACAGTTTGCTGAGCGGGCGAATGTTTTTGACCACCTGTGGGCCGAAACTGATGTTCTGTACAAAGTGACCGTCCATGATATCCAGGTGCAGCCAATCCGCGCCGGATTTGGCGACGCGGACCGATTCTTTGCCAAAGGCCGCGTGATTTCCTGCCAGCAATGAAGGTGCGATAATCATTGTGATTTTTAGTTTCCAATAGTTGCATGGCATTTGCAAAATTTTAAATGAACTATTTCGGGTTAACCGGCGCCAGACCGGTTTTTTTCACGAAAATTACATGCTTGCAACTTGACCGGAGATAAATTCTATTTATCCAGAGGATTTCGATGCTATACCAACGTTGGCAAAAGGTGGCTGAGGACAAGCGCACGGAGATTGCTTTGCGGGATTTGGCATCCGGCAGATCCTGGACTTTTGGGCAATTGGATGCGGAAAGCCAAATCGATTTGCCGGGCCAACCGGCGATGGTCTTTCCCCAGGGAAATTCTCCCGAGTTTGTCATCACCGTTTTGCGGGCCTGGCGCTCCGGCGTGGTCGTTTGCCCCCTCGAAATCCAGCAGCAAATCCCCACGATTCCGCCTCCGCCGTCACCCCGTTGCCATTTAAAAATTACCCCCGCCGGTACAGGTGTGCCGCGCATGGTGGCTTTCACCGGCGAACAACTTGCCGCCGACGCCGAAAACATTGTCACGACGATGGGCCTGCGTCCCGACTGGCCGAACCTCGGTGTCATCTCGCTCGCATATTCGTATGGGTTTTCGAATCTGGTGCTGCCGCTTTTGCTCCATGGCATTCCGCTTTTTCTTGCGCCCTCGCCACTGCCGGTGGCGTTGAGGTGCGCGGCCCACGCGCATTTGAATCTCACCGTCTCTGGCGTCCCAGCGTTGTGGCATGCGTGGCATAAGGCCGGCGCTATCCTGAGCAATGTGCGCCTGGCGATTTCTGCGGGCGCGCCGCTGCCGCTCTCGCTGGAGCAGGAAGTTTTTAATG
>JASHZU010000140.1 GCA_030042375.1 Verrucomicrobiia bacterium | reverse complement strand
CGCAATTTGAGCAAGTCATTGGGCGTATTGCTATAACAAGAGAACTGTTTTAGTTCACCGGAATTAACGAGATGAATTGTTCGCCTCAATTCATCCGACATCACTTCCAGGTCCAAAGATCGCTCGCGTGATGGAAATAGCCGGTTCACCTCGCAATATTCACAATTGAAATTGCAGTACTTGTCCGGGTTCATATTAACACCAACGGACAAACCGCCAGCCCGAGGGGAAATCACGGTATACACAAAGCGGTTTCCTAAAAATTCACGTGGACAACCAAATGCTGAATCCGGACGGTCTGCCATCGTATTATCGGCAGACAGCAGTGATTTTATTTCAGTCGTCATTTGGCGGGTTTGAAAGTAAATTTACAGCTTCACCCTCGATGAATTCATGTTCGTGTTCGCGCACCACGAGCACCGGGCAGGGCGCCAGCTGTACGAGGTTTTCGGCCACGCTACCGGCTAAAGAGTGTGCCCGTCCGGTGCGTCCATGCGTGGAAATGACGATAAGATCGGCCTCCAATTTTTTCGCCTCCCCGGCAATCTCAACTCCAGTTGCCCCGAGGCATGTTTCAATTTTGACTTGAATGTCGCGCGGAACAAATTCTTCTGCCAGCTCCTTCATTTTTTGTGCGGCATGCTTTCGCAATCCCCCTTGCAGGATTAACGCCTGATAGGGTTCTTCGCTAACGCCTGAAAGGGATGGCACGACATGCAGGAATATAATCGTGGCGTTAAATTGTTTCGCGAACGGCACCGCGTACTGTAAGGCCTTTTTCGAGCAATTCGAAAAGTCTACGGGCACAAGGATTGTGTTTAATTTAAACGCCGAGGCGTTGGCTGGTTTCGAAAGCCGGTCCGAATCGCGATCATCCAGCTCCATGACCACACTGCCAGGCGTATTTGAGGGTTTAATTTTCATAACGCTTTTCCTTTCGGTTCAGCAATAAGGGGTTGAGGCGGACTTTTGGAATGTTGCTTGGCGGCTGTGGTGTTGCGTGAAAGCGATTCCAGCTTGTTTTTTTGTTCCAGGTCATACAAGGCAACCTCCTTTTGTAGCACCATCACTATCAGGAACAAGCCGAATGCTACTGCACCGATGGGCAACACCACAGACAACGCCGGACCGGCAACGGCATCGCGTACAGCAATAATAATCCCGCCTGCCAGCCCGGCCGCTGCAACCGCCAAAAGAGTTTTAGATAAAATAGTCATAACGGTTAAAAATGAGTTGCACGATGAAACGCCATCATCATCGAATTGTTGAGGTTAAACGAATGGCGATGCGCCTTTGCCCATCGACGATATTTTCCCACGTCCAAAAATACGCCTGCCATTCCCAATCCTATCGAAAGCAGCATTCCCGACATGGTTGATAGACCCGGCAGGATATAATCGGAACCGCACAGGTATTGGAAAAACATTGCCAAAACCGCCAACGAACTAAGACCTAAGAGAGCCGCTGGTTTTGACCACGGCCCAAAAGAGCGTAAAAAGAAGAAAACCGCAAATATTCCGGAAAATAGCAAAGCAAGAGTTTCCGATTCCCTCCAGATCACAGCATCGCCGACGTAATAGAGAGCGAGAGCAAGCGAGGCCCAAAATCCTGAAATCAGGACAATGGCTGCCATGGTCCCAGGTTTTACCAGCCCACTCAATTTATTGTAAACCGATTTCGTTGTCATGCTCCCAAGATGCATTAAAGCGAAATTCCTTACTCCCCACCGCTTGCCGAAAGAACATCATTTTTTGCGATACAAATCAGTGCTGGAATGGTGATTCGATTAAAACATTTGCAATCCTTGCGAAGGAAAGAGCAAAGGATGTTGAGCGGTCATGAATGCCTTTTGTGTAATGTGACGGTGATGAAAATAAACGACCGGATTCCTTAACATCTAAATATGAACTGGCTTTTCCAACTATCATCGTCGCAACCCATCGCCTGGGCAGTGCTGGTGCTGATGCTCGTCGCCGTCGCTGGCCTTCTTTTGGCGCAAATCAAAATCAAAGGCGTGGGAATTGGTGTCACCGGCATTTTGTTTGCAGGCATCATCGCCGGGCACTTCGGATTGAGTATAAACGAGAATATACTGGAGTTCGTGCGCGATTTCGGCCTAATCCTTTTCGTTTTCACCATTGGCCTGCAATTGGGACCGGGATTCTTCGCATCATTTCGAAAACAGGGCCTGAAGTTGAATTTGCTCGCGGCAGCGATTGTTTTACTTGGCGCAGGTGTCACCATCGGTGCAGGAATTTTACTCCATATCAATCCATTTGCGTCGGTCGGACTTTTCTCCGGAGCTACGACCAACACGCCATCGCTCGGCGCGACGCAACAAATGCTTAAATCGCTTGGCGGCGAATTTGCCGCGCACGCCGGAACGCCGTCGCTTGCTTATGCCGCAGCTTATCCGGGGGCGGTTGCAGGAATTATCGGCGTCACTTTATTTTTGAAGTGGGCTTCCCGCGATGCAACTCAGCAACTACCTCCCGAACGTCCGAAACATCTGGAACGGATGAACATTCTCGTCGAAAATGTGGCTCTGGAAAATGTTACCGTCGGAGAAATTTCAGAACACTATGGCGTAAACATTTCCCGAATCAAAAGGGACGGCGCGCCGGAGGTTGAAACGGCTACGGATCAAATGCCACTTCACCGGGAAGACACTGTTCTGGCAGTCGGCGCCCGTGAATCTCTGGAAAAATTTCGCAATGTCACAGGTCACGAAGCCAATTGGAACCTTCTGAATGTCTCCGGACGGATCGTGTCACGCCGCATGGTCATGACCCGTAATAATGTTTTGGGAAAAACTATTGCGGAATTAAATCTATCAGAACGTTTTGGAGTGGCCGTTACCCGGGTAACGCGCGCGGAAATCGAAATGACTGCCGTGCGCGGGTTGCAATTACAGTTTGGAGACACATTGCAAATTGTCGGCGATGAAAAGGCGTTGGACGAAGTAGCGGAAGTGTTAGGCAATCGTGCGAGTGCATTGCACGAAACGAATTTCATGCCCATTTTCATCGGTATCGCACTCGGTGTCATTGCCGGGACAATTCCAATTGCCGTTCCCCATGTTCCCGTGCCAGTGCAATTGGGTCTGGCTGGCGGTCCCCTGATCCTCGCCATTATTTTGAGCCGGATTGGACGCATCGGCCCTCTCGTTTGGTATATGCCTGAAAGTGCGAATATTGCATTTCGCGAGCTTGGCATCGCGTTGTTTCTTGCCTGCGTTGGGCTCAAAGCCGGCGGCAAGTTTTTTGAAACCGTTTTTACCAGCGAAGGATTGCACTGGCTGTTTGCCGGCCTGGCCATCACGATTGTTCCGTTGCTTCTTGTCGCGCTTTTCGCGCAGTTCATTTTTAAATTAAATTCGCAGACCATCAGCGGCGTCCTGGCCGGCAGCATGACTGATCCGCCGGCACTGGCATTCGCCCACGCCATCCACGCCTCTGATGCGCCGCTGGTCGCCTATGCCACGGTATATCCGCTCTCGATGTTGCTGAGAATTTTCACCGCGCAAATTTTGGTCGTGATTTTCTGTAATTAATTTCATACCAGTAAAAACAACAACGAACAAACTTATGAAAACCGAAATTCAACCCATATTGGAAGCCCAGGCGAGCAAAGAGTGTCGTCCAATGAAGAAAGTCACAAACGGCCTAGTACCCCTTAATTGGAAAAACATTTTGGCGCCGATTGATCTTTCAGAACCGTCAAAAAGCGCCCTCAAAACCGCGGTTGCTTTGGCGCAAAAGTGCGGCGCTAAATTAACTCTGCTTAGTATAGCACAGCTGCCGGATTGCTGTTCATTTGACGCACCTCCGGACGCGGATGAAATAATGTATTTGGCTCGCAGGTCTCTAGACGAAATCGCCCGAACCTTTCCACCGGAAATAATCTGCGAAAAAGTCGTTCGATTTGGGACTCCGATCGACCAGATAGTCAGGGAGGCGAAGAATGAGCCGGCGGATTTAATTGTTATCTCCACGCATGGTTATAGCGGGCTTAAACGGGTTTTGCTGGGAGGGACTGCCGAGAGAGTGGTTCGCCACGCCCCGTGCCCTGTATTGGTGGTGCGGCCAATCGCTGATTGTTCACAAAAGACATCCTCCCCAGCAAGTGAGCCCGTAAATGCATTCAGAACAAATTGATTTGCCTTACAAATTGCCGGCCGATCCCAAACTGGTGGCCCACGAGCCGGGCGACAAGCTGCCAACATTGCTCAAATCCATGCGAATGGCAAAACACTCGCCCCCATCACCAATCTGGCAATCGAAAACAGCTGGTGGGATTGGTTGTTTGAGGCCACCAGCTTTCGTTGGAAGCAACCGAACTTCAGCCAGTATGTGTGGCGCAAATTTCACTTTGGCCGTGCCTTTCATCGCTCAAGACCAGTTGCTCTTTGGGAGAAACGCCGAGTTTTTCGTGAAGCGCCGCCAGCACAATTTTTGCAGCACTTTCGATACTGACTTCTTCAGTATTAATCGTAATGTCCTGGTTCAATGGGGAATTGACATCTCTCCTAAAGGTTTTCCATACAAATGCGACACGTTCTTTATCAATGTCCAGCACTCTCAATTGCGCTTCGTCCAAGGGGAGTTTCAAACGTTCGGCTACTCGTTTGGCTCTTATTTCCAACGGGGCCACCAAACGCGCCCGCACAGCGCATCGCGTTGGAAGAAAATATTGTGCGCCGCGCCCCACGATCACCACATTCCCATAATGCCCCAATGCCATGACAACCTCGCGGAGATGGCGCAGGTACTTTCTATCCGACAAATCATCCGGCAAAAGCTCGTGCCATGTTCGTTCCCAGCGGGAGCGAACATGTTCATCAACACTTTCTACCAAACGTTGATGGACATGCGCGCTCCGCGCTATTTCATCAACAATCCTGGCATCGAATACATTCCAGTCCAATAGCTCGCCTACCCGCCGTGCTATGAGACCGCCGCCGCTGCCGTATTGGCGCGAAATCAGCAGGCAAGGCCCAAACTTCGTCCCTCTTTCCATCACACAGTGTTCCATTCGTGAATGCGCCTGTGCCAACTGGTCCCGGACGTTTGACATGGCCAGTTGCCTTTCCACTAACTTTAAAATATGGCTCATAATTTTTCCTCTCTGCGGCTAAATTGGCATACGCCTGAAAATAACGCTCACCAGATGTTGCCGCGTTTTAATCTTTTTTTGCGTATGGTTATTTTGGCTTTCCACCGGGAACTGATTCTAGGCTGTCTATGCGGGCAATAGATGGCAAAGGATGAACAATTTATGGGAGGCGACGCGCCGGGCTTTGCGCAATGGTGTGGCAATGCGAATTTGGCCAAAGTTAACCACACGAATGAGCCCGCTGCTTTTATGTATGGCGGGCGGCGTTATTCTCGTTCTATTGGCGCTAAGCGGGCTGTGCGCGATTGCCCCGGTTGATTATCAACCGCCACAACCAAAATTTTTCCTCAGCTTTTTTCTGCTCCTGGCGTTCGAGATTGGCTGGGCCACGCTCATCATATCGTTTAACTGCTGGTTCAATCTGAAACTTTCACATTGCGAGAAGGCAGCCCCGAAATCATCGACCGTGCCGACCAACTCGTTCTTGCCCTGGCCTGAACAAGAAACGGCAAGCAATGAGCAATACGTGTGAAGCGTCGAACTGCCGATCGTTGTAAAAAGAAGAGGACGATTAAATATCGAAACAACCAACAACCAAACTGAGTTATGAACGAAATTGCAACTGAAACCGTCATCCACCGGAACGGTCTTAAACATTTAAGGCTCGACAACCTCAGCCATGCCTATTGGAACCTGTCAACGCCGGCGCTTTACGAAGAAGCTATTCGCCGCTACGAAGGGTCTTTAAGCCATCTCGGCCCGATTGTCATTAACACCGGCCATTACACTGGACGCCTTCCGAAGGACAAATTCCTCGTCCGCGAACCGTCCAGTGAAAATAAAATCTGGTGGGGCAAGATCAATCGGCCAATAGCCCCGGAAAAGTTTGACGCGCTCGAACATCGCCTGTGCGCTTACCTCCAGGGAAAGGACGTTTTCATTGAAAATTGTTACGCAGGCGCGGACGAAAAATATCGCGTCCCCATTCGCGTCATTAGCGAGAAAGCCAGCGCCGCACTGTTCGCACGGACGATGTTTATTCGCGAACTTGACCCCGTTAAGCTTGGGAAACTCGTCCCGGAATATACCGTGTTGCACGCGCCTAATTTCCATGCGGACCCGGAAATTGACGGAACTCATTCCGAAGCCTTCGTATTGTTACACTTCGGAAAGAAACTCATCCTCATTGGAGGCACCGGCTACGCGGGTGAAATCAAAAAATCCATTTTCACCGTCATGAATTATCTACTGCCTCAGCGAAATGTCATGGCGATGCACTGCTCAGCCAACTATGGCAAAGACGAAAACGACGTGGCCATTTTCTTCGGATTGTCCGGCACCGGCAAGACAACCCTCTCCGCCGATCCCGAACGAACGCTGATTGGTGATGACGAACATGGATGGAGTGACGACGGCGTTTTCAATTTCGAAGGCGGTTGCTATGCCAAAGTAATCAAACTTTCACACGAAGGCGAACCTGAGATTTACGAAACCACACGACGGTTCGGCACCATTCTGGAAAACGTTACTATGGACATTGAAACACGCCATATTAATCTCGACGACGCATCACTTACCGAAAACACCCGCGCGGCTTATCCGATCACGCATATTCCTAACATGACGCGCACCGGCAAGGCCGGCCACCCGAAACATATCGTTATGCTGACGTGCGACGCTTTTGGGGTGCTCCCGCCTGTTGCACGCCTGACACCCGAACAGGCGATGTATCATTTCTTGGCCGGTTATACCGCCAAAGTCGCGGGCACTGAGGCCGGGGTTAAAGAGCCGCAGGCTACCTTCAGTCCATGCTTCGGCGCGCCGTTTATGGCCTTGCCGCCAACAGTCTATGCAAAGTTGCTCGGTGAAAAAATCGCGAAGCATGGCGTGGACGTTTGGCTCATCAACACTGGCTGGAGCGGTGGGGGCTATGGTCAGGGCCAACGTATCAAACTTGGATTCACACGGGCGATGGTCAAAGCCGTGCTTTCCGGTGCGTTAAAAGATGTGACAACAAATCCTGATCCCATCTTCGGCATGGCCGTGCCGCAATCGTGTCCAGGCGTGCCGGCGGAGATTTTAAATCCGCGCAACACCTGGAAGGACAAGGCTGCTTACGACTGCAAAGCTCGCGAATTGGCAGGCATGTTCGAGAAGAATTTTGCTGAAAATGCTGGCGATGCTCCTAAAGAGATTAAAAACGCCGGCCCTAAAACCTAAAACTGATTCTTAAAATGAAATACGTTGTTTATGCGCGTTTCCCGACACATGTTGGTTGGGATATTCCTTGTCGCCGTACTTATAGGAACTGCGGCAAGTGTTTCCGCGGTTGAACAAGGTTCTTTATCCGATGTAAATGCCTTGTCACAATCCACCAACGTATTTCCTCGGGATTTTGTACATGGAATCGCCAACTTCGATTTTTCAAACTACCACCTCACGCCGCGCGGGATTGTCCTGCAAAACAAGGGGCTAATCACCCAACAATTCATACGTCTCGATTGGGATTTTTATAGGCCGAAATTAGCGACCAATCAGTTTATCAACGAAGCCTATTTCACAACTGCCATTTGGAATGACGTGGACACAGTGCCATCTGGAGTCGAACCGGGAAATTGGAACGAGATCGATTTCACAGTGGGACCCGACGCAAGGTTTTTAAAGGATTGGACTTTCGAATCGCCCTTCACAGCGTTCAAAAGCCAAACCGAAAGTTTTCAGATGTGTTGGGCTTGGGACCCGCACCTAATGTACCACGATCATTTTATTCCAAACTTTTCCTTTAACCCTTACGTCGAATTTTTTGACGAACTCAAAAATAAGATTACTGTTGTCCTCGTACCGTCAAAATCGGAAAGCAGCTTTTATTTCGCGCTCGGTATGGACCCCACATACGCTTTTCAAAAGGTTCCGTTGAAGCTTGAATTGCCCACATACATCTTGATACCAGGAAATAATTTCTACCAACAAACAGATGGTTCCGGCGGTGGCACCGACCTTGGATTATTTGCCACGATGTTTAAAGTAACTGTCCCGCTGAACTTTATCTCCCACGGAAAATGGGGCGTTTATACCGGCATCCAATATGATTATCTCAACAACCCCGGACTCTTGGACGGAAACGAAATTGCCGGAGCAGCGCACAGTCGGGAACACAACATAGTAGTCTTTCATGGAGGGCTCACAGTCCGTTTTTAATGCGGCACTTCCAATGTAAAGCGGGTAATCATATCTCCTATCGGAAACAAACAGATACAATGCTCTGCAAAAAGAAGTTAAAATCGGATATCTTCCTACATTTTGTCACCGGACTTGTTTCTTAAGCTTTGTCGGAATAACCTAGCCGGTGAAATCATTGGCTCCCTGGATCGGAACTAAAAGATCATGCCACGGTTACCGGAAATTGACGAATGGCTTGAAGCAAACAGCGTAAGGCCGTCTCCCAATTATGAACACTTGTTCGCCAGGGAACGAAACGGTGGCCGCGCAATAGCTTTTGACGCGCTACAGACGTTGGTCACTGCCGCACACGCGGACGCCCGAAATCGATTGATTGCGTTGGCCGGGCCGAGTCTTGATCCGCTCGCCGGTCATGAAGAGGACGACGCGGCAATCGGATATCCCGAGGCTCTCACACTAACGACGTTGAAGGGATATTTTGGTAAATTCTTTTCTGCAGTAGTTGCCGAAAACTTTGACCCGTTCGGCTTTGATGATTGGTTTGTTCCCGTCCTTCGTTTCCGCAAGGCAACTATTCTTTTTTCTCAATAAAAATGATACTCTAAAACATGGTTTTCTGCGGAATTGAACCCCCGGTGTTATGCCGCGCCTTTGCCGTAATTCCTAATGATTTGAATCGATAGAGCCCGAAATAATTTTTTAAAAAATAATATTTGACATTTTTATATCTTTCGCTAATAATGACGATGCAATTGGTAGTATTTATATTAAAAAATGTTTTTTCACACGGTGTGAGATAGATTTTTTTTTATATAAAAGACGATTGATTAAATCGTATATTCTGACCGGACGACCGGAGGTTTCCCATGAAAAGCAAAATTGAAACCCATGATAAAATTATCGTCAGCCCGGTTGAGAAGGGAAAAAACCCTTAGTAATAAAATATTTCTCTTTTGTTCGGTTGGCTTTTCTTTCCCTCGCAATCCCATCGGTAATGCCTTCCCGTTTTTAGATGCCCTCAAAGCCGGAAGAAGGTTTGTGGTTAACCTCAGCAAGATTCATTGCCCATGAAAACAAAATTCATTCAGATCTTATTTGTGTCCCTGGCGTTCCTGGTTATAAATGCGAGTGCCTCTTCACCCTATTTTAACGCCATTACTAATCTTAACCCCGCCGGTTATTGGCCGTTGCACGAAGTCGAACCCCCCGCTCAAGGGGACACCGAAACCAACTATGGCACATTGGGCCTGCTGGGCACTGGCTACTATCCCGACTGGGCGGTTGGGGGGCCGGTGACTTCAATTAAGCGGGGCGTTCCGGGAGCGCTGGCCAATGATAGCGACCAGGCAGTGTCCTTTACCCGCGGTGGTTCGCCCGGCGCGGCAACCTACACCAATTATCTCTATGTTCCGCACACGTCGCC
>JASHZU010000139.1 GCA_030042375.1 Verrucomicrobiia bacterium | reverse complement strand
CGTTTTCGATCATGACAATGGCGTCGTCAGCGACAAAGCCGGTGGAAATCGTCAGCGCCATCAGCGACAGATTGTCGAAGCTGAAACCGAAGAGATACATGCCCACCCAGGTGCCGATCAATGAAATGGGCACCGCAATACTGGGGATGGTCGTGGCGAGGACGTTTCGCAGAAACAGGAAAATGGCCAGCACGACGAGAATAACCGTGAGTACCAGGGAAAATGCAACGTCTTTGACAGAAGCACGGATGGTGGTGGTGCGGTCAGTGAGAATCGTCATATTCACGGCGGCGGGCAGGTTTGCCTTAAGTTGCGGCAATATTTGTTTTATGCGATTCACCACCTGGATGATGTTTGCGCCGGGCTGCCGCTGGATATTAACGATGACGGCGGGCTCTTTATTCATCCAGGCTGCCAGAAGGGAGTTTTCTACGTCATTGGTGACATTAGCCACGTCGCCGAGAATGATCGGAGCGCCGTTAGTAGTATCGTAGCCGACGACCAAAGAACGATATTGGTCAGCGGTCTGAAGCTGGTCGTTGGCATTGATCTCGTAAGATTGTTTTGGACCGTCAAAATTTCCCAATGCCTCATTCAGGCTGGCCGCGGTGAGCGTTGAGCGCAGGGTTTCGAGATTCATGCCATAAGAGGAAAGCTCGGTGGGATTGGCCTGAATGCGAACCGCAGGTTTTTGGCCGCCGCTGATGGTGACCAGCCCGACGCCCGAAACCTGCGCAATTTGTTCCGCGAGCCGGGTATCGGTCAAATCCTCTATCTGCGAAAGCGGATAGCTTTTGGATGTGAGGGCAAGCGTCATGATGGGCGTGTCGGCGGGGTTGGATTTGCTGTAAACGGGGGGCGCGGGGAGGTCCGTGGGCAGGTAGGACTGCGCCGCATTAATGGCGGCCTGAACTTCCTGCTCAGCCACGTCAATGTTGAGCGCTAAATCGAATTGGAGGGTGATTAGCGAACTGCCATCGGAACTAATGGACGTCATTTGGTTGAGGCCGGGCATTTCGCCAAATTGCCTTTCCAATGGCGCGGTAATGGCCGAGGCCGTGACGTCGGGGCTGGCACCGGGATAAAACGTGATGACCTGGATGGTAGGGTAGTCCACCTCGGGCAACGCGGAAATGGGAAGTTGTTTGCAGGAAACAAAACCCGCCAGGACAATGGCAACCATCAGCAGCGACGTGGCCACGGGCCGCAAAATGAATGGTCTCGACGGATTCACTGCGAGTCCTGATGATGATGAGCCTTTTGTTGTCCTTGCCCGCTCTCCTGGCCACTGGAAGGCCGAGCAACGACGCTCGCCCCGTCCGTGAGGCGATTGAAATTGTCCGCTGCGATGGCCGCGCCCGGTGATAACTCATTCACCACGGAGTTTGTGCCATCGGTAGGCCCGACAGTGATGTTTTGGATTTGGACGGTTTGATTGGTCTGGCCGCTCGCGGGCGGTTTGACCAAATAGACATAGGCGGACTCGGAATTCCGCTGGATGGCCGAATTGGGGACGAGCGTAACGTCGCGAAGCGTATTCACCAGCAGATGCACGTTGACAAATTGATTTGGGAAAAGCGATTCATCTTCATTCGAGCAAACGCCCCGGAGTTTGAGCGTACCGGTGGTAGTGTTGATTTCGTTATCAAGAGTTTCGAGCCGGCCGGCGGTAATTTTTGTCTGGTCCTCTTGATCATAAATATCCATCGGCAGTTTTTTTTGCTTGTGGAATTGGGCAACGACTCTCGGGATATCACCTTCAGCAATCGTAAATTCGACGGTAATGGGCTTTATCTGGGTGACGATGACCAGCGGGGTGGTTCCATTGGCCTGAACGATGTTGCCCGGGTCCACCAGGCGCAGGCCGACGCGGCCATCAATGGGCGACGTGATATGACAGTAATCCAAATTAACCAGCGCATTGCTCAAATTTCCCACATCCATTTCAACAGTTCCCTCGTCTTGAGTGACAACGGCAACCTGGTCCTCATATTCCTGCTGGGGGATCGCGTTGCTCGACATGGCTTCCTTGTAGCGTTCCATGTCCATATTAGCTTCCTTGAGGACTCCCTGGTCGTGCTCGAGTTGTCCCTTGTATTGGTCCACCGCCGCCTGATAGGGGCGCGGATCTATGTCCACCAACGGATCTCCCACGCGAACGTCCTGCCCTTCCTTGTAATGAACCGCGGTAATTTGCCCGGCCACGCGCGCCTCGACCGAGACGGTATATACCGGCGTGACGATGCCGAGACCCTCGACATAAACGCCAATGTTGCCCGTTTGCGCGGTCGCGGTGCTGATGGTGATCGGCCCGTTGGCGCCGCCGCCTCGTCCGCGGCCCATTGCCTGTTGAGAAGCCCCGCGATGGGTAATCCTGGCAATAACAACGAGCAATACCAGTATCAGTACGCCCCCTAAAATCCACCGCCAGAGGTGAAACTGGCGTCGCGGATATTGGGGAATGTTGGGGTGAGTGGGTGGAGTTGTTCTTTGCTCTTCATCCATAAAATAGTGATTTCTTACCATTAAAATAGGAGACGATAAAGTAATTTTGATGGCAGGAATGGATGAGAGAGAGAGGGAAACCGAGGTTTGGGGACGAGGAAATCTTTTTCTTCACGCTCCTGGTTTTTGACGTTTGAGCGTATTTTATGCGAACATCAAACAGCCGCGCGTGATACGTCGTTAATTCAATCGTGCGGGGAGCCGGGCGAACGTTTTGAGAAATTTTTTTCATGGGCAGGAAATCAGGCGGCCACCAGCTTGACGGCGGCCTTGAGCGGGGCCTGGTCCAGATGATCGCGGATGGTTTTTAAAAGAGCCTGGATGTCCAGGGGCTTTTCCAGCAGGGCGACAGCCCCCATTTCGGCCGCGCGCTGGTGCTGGTGCGGTCTGGCGGTGATGACCACCACCGGCACGGAAGGATGCGTGCTGTTCATCAATTGAAAAGCTTCCCAGCCATCACGGTCCGGCATGTTCAAATCCAGCAAAACCAAATCGGGCAGATGCGAGATGAATTTGGCTGCGGCCTCGCGCCCGGTGGCCGCGAAAACGACACTGTATTGCTCCAGGATTAAAACCTGCCCGAGCGTCTGGCGGATTGCCGCATCATCATCAGCCAATAAAATTGTCTTCATACAGTGATTTGCCTTTAGCCCAATTCATGCCACCGGAAAGAAATGCAAAAATTAAGGCTTTTCGCAGATTTATCGAAAAGGCGGCGCTTAGTTATGCTTATGGGCTTTGCTGGCATGCTCATTTTCTTTGCGCTTTTTTACGGGATTTATTGGCGGCTTTGCTTTGCTGCGGTTGAAGCGCAGGCACAACGGCAGCGGGAGCAGGAACGGGTGCGGGCGGCCTTGTTTTAATGAGTATAGCCATCAGGCCGCCGAGCGCTGCCACGGCCGCAATCACGGCCACCAGGCTGACGTAAAACAGTCCGTTGGCAGGCAGGAATTTGAATTCCACGGTATGCGTGCCGGCCGGGAGATACACACCTTGCAACAGGTAATTGCAACGCAATAATTTTTGGGGCGTGCCGTCCACCAGGACTTTCCAGTCCGGATGAAAGTGGCTGCTCAAAAGCAGGACGGAAGAGGCCGGCGCATCGGCCGACAGCACGACGTCCCTGGGCGCGTAATGGACAATTTTAACGGCACTGTCGGGCGGAGTATCGGCATTCGTCGGTGGGAGGACTGGAACGTCGCCAGCCACAAAAACATTGGTATGCAGATCAAAATCCGGTCCAAATATTTTATCGAGGATATCCTGTCCATTGGTATTGATTTCCCAGTGCGTGTAGAGTTTGGCGCGGGGCAGGGTGGAAGGATAGTCAAAGACGGCATAAGGGCCACCCGGATCAGATTCGACGGTCAGTTGCCCGAGGTTGGTTGCAATCATGAGTCCCGGCTTTGGCTGGATTCGGAAGCGGAGGAGCGACTGGATGGGCGCTTGGGGAACATGTTTGTTCCAATAATCCCCGAGATTGGCCGGGCCCAGAATGTAGCGGGTATTGGTCAACTGATAGGCCTTGCTGAAGCGGGGCAGGGCATCAACGCCGTTTGTTTTATTGAGCTCTTTTTGGAAAAGCGAGAAATCTAACGGGATGCGGGGCATTTCGACCACGTCAAAAGTTTGAACGTTGTAGAAGGGAAATTGCTGCTCCATCCATTCGGTTTTGTAGAGCATCTTGAAGATTGCTATTTGTTGGGGCCATGAGATGGGAATGATTACGGCGCGTTGTTCATCCGGCTTTTGGCGCAGCAGGTCGATTACCGGGTTGCTTGAGTATTTGTCGGGATAATTCCAATAGATGACCCAGGGAGAGTCGGCCAGGCCAAGGTCGGCGATGAGCACAGCCCCCAGCAGAATAACAGCCGTGGCAGCTCCTTTGCCGCTAAATGCTCCGCGGAAAATAAGGAGCAACAACGCCGCCGCCAGGGAAAAAAACAAAGCAAACCATTCCGGCTGCCGAACGCTGAATTCGGCCACCGATTCAGCCGGTTCCTGCAGGTGGGCGGTCTCCAGGTATCGTTCGAGGTCGGGAAGATGCTGCCAATAGAGATACCATCCCATCATGCCTGCCGCCAAAACCAGTGCGCATCCCCACGCCCACTTTTTTTCGAATCCGCCCCACGTACGCACCACGGTACGGCCGTCCGGGGATGGCTTCAAATAGCGGCGCCACAGACCGTCAATGCCATAAGCAAATAAAATAACCATGGCGAAACTGAACAGGTAAAGAAATTTGGTTGGATTGCGAATCGTCGAAAAGTAAGGCAACGCATAAATCAACCGGTAAAAAGGCGCGTAACGGCCAAACGACAGCAGCAATGAGATAACCGCAAGGATGAGCCAAAACCAAACCCACTTTTTCTGATAAGGCGTAAAGACAGGGCTTTTAGCACGGAGAGACTGCACCGCTGCCCAGACGGCGACCAGCGCCACGAGCAGCCCAATGTAATTGCCGCCGCCGGAATAGCGGAAAAAGCCAGTGGGGGGAGTGCCCTTTTCCCCATTATTAAAATAATGCTCCCAGGCCGGGTCTCGTCCGGTAATTCCCCAATATTGGCCACCACTAGGTGTGTCCATCCGATAACCAAAAAGGCCGGGGACAACCAGACCCAGCGCTTCTGTTTTGGGCAAACTCCATTGCGTCGCCCAATCCCAACGCTGCGCTTTGGTTTGGACGTCCTGTTGCGTTCCCGCCACACCTTCGATTTCCGTGGACACCAGGCCGTGGATGGTTTGCACGGCCAAAACCCCCGAGCAAACAACAATGAATACCAGCCGTCCCGCCCCCATCGCGAGATTCTTCACGCGCGGGCCCTCGGCAATCAATGCCTGGTAAATCGCAAAAGCGGCAAACAGCATGCTGAGAATGGCGCCAACATCCGCCCCTTCTGTCACAGCCATTCCCACAGCAAAACCGGCCAGGATTAAAAGCAGCCACCGCGGGCGTGAACTCGTGTCAGATATCGCTGCCAGCGCGAAAAAAAACATGCCGGCGGCAATGTCCTGCGCTCCAAGCCCCCAGCAGGCGAGGGAAAACAGGGTCGAATTCAAAATCATCGCCGCTCCGCCCAGGATACAGGCGGCTGGCGCCAGGCGTGATTGGCGGAAAAAGCACCATGCGCCCAGGCCAAGGATGAGCAACGAAATCATCGCGTAAAACTTGGAAAATAAAACGGGGCCCAGCAGCCATTGCAGGCCGAAGCTAATGTTCGGGGAAGCGGCCCCGGAGTTGAAACCGACATTATTCAAGTCTGCCCAACAGCCGGAAAAGCGTTGCGGGAGACGATGGCAATCGGACATCAACCGGCCGAGTGGGCCGTCATTGGAAAACAGGACTTGGTCCGGCAGAAAAACGCCGTACATCATTACCACGAGGATGACGCAAAAAACGGTAATGGCGGTGATTGTTCCGCCTTTCGATATTTTTGCGAGGAACGATGGGCCTTTCATATCGTCGCCTGCTTAATCGAGGCAGGGGGCGAAAGAGGCGCTGCAGAGGTTCCAGATTGGCTCCAGTGGGTGAGGTCCCGCCCTAACAGCGTGCTTAAACGCTCCACTTCCGGAGCGAACTCTTTCTGAAGTGAATGGCGGGTATCAGGGTCAATAGGATGGCGAAGGGCCGGGCGTTTATTCATTTCGGAAATTGTGATACCCACATTCTGAATAGCGGCAAAGAGCGGCCGCGGCAGCCAGGAGCGCAGGCTGACTGCAGTCCCGCGTACGAACGGGTCGTTCAGGAACGTGCGCAGGAAGGAGCTTTTTACTGACACATTGGTATTGATCGGGCCGATGGGAATGTCAACGGTGTCAGACACTTCCAGAAAATCCAGAACATCCTGGTAGGTGCCAACGGTATCGGCAGCCAGGTCGTCGTAAATAATGACATGCACGTTTTTGCGGCCAAAAAGATCAAAGTAACGGCGCACCTGTTCCGTGAAGGAGGCGATAGCGTGATAATTCAATCCCTGGACAAAATAAGTCTGGCGCGAAAGGCGGCGGCCTTCACTGCGGTCGCTTTCTGCCGCCAATGCCTCCTCGAAGGAGGGGAGGTGTTCATTCCCATCGTAAAGAAACTGATGATACAGGGAATACAACAATGAGACCGGTTCACGGAGAAGGATGACGATACGTGCGTCCGGACTATAGGCCTTGATCTCCGCAGCGGCCCGGCGGGAATAGAGATACCAGACCGATGCCTCACCGGTGCGGGTTTGGCCATTCCAACCCTTGAACGCGTCGCGGTAGGAATCGAGGTCACGGCGGAAAAATTGCGGGCCGAAATGCAAATCCGAACCGAAACAATGCATTTCTTTCTGGGCCATGTAGATGTCCGGATGGCCCGCCAAGTACGCCGCCAATGCGGTAGTCCCGCATTTCGGCGCGCCGACGATAAAAAAGTCCGGTCTCTTTTCGGAAGAGGGCATCTTCCGCTGACCTTTATTTTCTGAAAAATTTTCCGTAGAGTTGGGCACGATTTATGCCCCCAAGTTATTTTCGGGCCTCTTTGCAACAATCATGCCAGATACCCGCTAAAAATGATAGTGAAAAAAGCCAATAAAATGAAAAGTTTTAAGAATACTAGATACTTCTTTCCTGCATAATCGATATGCTGGGGTGTTAAGTAGCTATGCTTTTGTGGCTCCGCAAAATCCTGGCATCCGGCAACTTTTAATGACGGCAACATCTTTTTTAATTAACATCGTGGGAGCGGGTTCATGAAATTAAACATCAAATTCCGTTTGGCGGCGCTGGGCGTGGCCGTGGGCCTCATGGGCGCATTGATTGTTTTCATCACGCTCAATTCACAACGTGAGGCGGCCGACCTGCAAACCCGCCTGACCAATCTGGACGTGGAAAGTTCCGGGGTGGCCAATCAATTGAGAGATTCCCTGCAGGACTTGAACAACACGGTGATCGTCTATGGCGTCAATCGCGATCCCGGCTTGTGGGAGGCGTGCCTCAAACACAGTTACGAATTGCAGGTGTGGATTGAGGACCAGAAAACCCGGCTGCAAAATCCGGACGAAAAAAAGCTCCTGCAGCAAATGCAAACCATTTATAACCAGTACCTGAGTGCCCTGGGAGTCTTTCACGCCAAAATCCAGTCCCTGGGCCCGCAGGAGAAAGTCACGTTGTCGGATTATGTGCCCCTCCGTGAAAGGACCCAGGAACTGGGCGCAATCAGCCGTAAATTGTCTGACCTTTCGTCCCAATCGCGCAACGACCTCGTGATGCAGGCGCATCGCACGCTGTCCGAATTGCGGACTTCCATCCTCATTTCACTCGGGCTTTTGTTCATTTTTGCTGTCGCCCTCTCCGTCGAAGTGTACCGGGACCTCATCGCGCCTCTGCGCGTGAAATTGGTAGAAAGCCAGGCACTGGCGGAACGGCGCGAAAAATTGGCGTCGCTGGGCCTGCTCGCCGCGGGCGTGGCGCACGAAATCCGCACGCCGCTCACCGCTATCAAGGCGGTGCTTTATATCCAAAAGAAACGCTTCCAGGCCGGTTCGGTCGAGCAGGAAAACGTGGAGGTCGTGGAACGGGAAATTTCGCGGCTGGAACGCATCGTCAACAACTTCATCAAATTTGCCCGGCCCGCCGAGCCGGAAACCGCTGTAGTAGAGGTGGAAGATTTATTGCTG
>JASHZU010000138.1 GCA_030042375.1 Verrucomicrobiia bacterium | reverse complement strand
CCGCCGCTGAAATCATTGTAATTGCCGCTGCTGTTGGTCTCATCCAGGATGAGCACAGCGGTTCCTTCCTTGATCAATCCGTTTGTGCCGGTGATTCGTCCGCCGCCAATGCCGCCAGCGCCTAGATTATAATCGAGAACACTATTGCTCACGATTACACCGTCGGGGTTCAGGGTGGCCATCAAACAGATATTTGTCGGCCCGGTGGCAGAGTCGTTAAATATTACGGGGTCGCCTTGGGCGTAAGTTGTAGAAGTGCCGTTGGTCAGCCAATTTAAAGAAATTCCCACGTCCCAATTATTGGGATTGCTGGGGTCTGTGCCGGTCCAGGTGATTGCGCCGGGAGGAACGGGCAACAGCCCATAGACCGTTACCAGGTTGGAATAGGAACCGACATAGACCTTGCCGTTGACAACCGTTGGATTAGGGCCTTTGGAGAAAAAGCCCATGTAATCCCGGTTGGAATCCATACCACTGTCCCACAGTTCTGCGCCGCCGATGTTGTCCGCATTCCAAGCGTGCAAAGTACCGGGATACATACCTGAATAGGCGGCGGAAGGCGCGGTTGTGGCCCAAACAATGCCGCTGCCCGGAGCGCTGTTATTGTCCGAGATAGAAAGGAATCCCCCTGGTTCTCCTCCCGACGATATGGTGCTCGTGGCCAGGGGAGTCGTGTTAAAGGTCAAGGTCGAACCATTGAAAGCGTATTCCCTAAGATGGTCGCTGTTGGGCATCACATAAACAACCTGACCGCTGACAGGGCTGTCATAATAGGCTACGCCGGCGAACATGCCGTCACCATTGTTACCGGGGTTAGCGCACATGGGAAATGACTGGATAATCTGGCCGTTGCCGGTTTGTTCGTGGCCCATGTTGTTGATGTTGCAAACGTAATTGGTACCTTGCTTGCCGCCGCCAATCACGACACTGGAGCTTGGAATCAGCATGGCGCCACTGGCGCCCAAATCTTCATCGCCCGAAGTAAGGGCGCTGTAAGTATCCGGTGTGAACCAATCTTCCAGGCTTAGGCTGCTGCTGAGTTTAAGAAAGCTCTCACTGAAATTCGCACTGCCGTCCCAAGTGCCATTGCCGGTGATAACATAGACATTGCCATTGGTGTCTACCGCCGGTGCCCGGCCCATCTGCCAGATGCCGCCCTGCGTCCCCGAAGCAGTGTCATTGAAGGTTCCTTCCTGAACCAAATTGGTCTCATTATACGCCATGATCCAGCCATGATAGGAGCCACCGTCCTGGTGCGACGACCAGGAAATGATGATGTTGGTACTGGCCAGGGCCAGGCCCATACGTTGGTTTTGGTATTCTGAGTTAAATCCTGAGGCGCTGATGACCACCGGCCCGCCATACATCTCGCTGCCGTTGGTAAAATTAAGCGCATGCAACGTCTGGATATACGTTGACGTGCTCGTATTGTACGTCCGCGCCAGCATATAAATGACGCCGTTTGTCTTATTGATATAAGGCGTGCTCTCAATGCCGGCGTTTCCCGCGATATTTCCGCCACTTTCAATGTTGGCAACGATTACCGGGATGATGGTGCTGCCGTTGGTAAAACTGTCTTGCCAATACAAAACATTGCTGTCTGCATCGAAGCAGTAAGCGATGTCATTCATCGTTTCAATAAAGACGACATTGTGTGTCCCTCCCGCGATGCCGACCTGGGAGGCGTAAAGCACCTGGGCAAAAATGGCGCCATTCACATTGTACGACCACAACTTGCCAAACTGGTTTACGTTCACATTGGCTGTGTTCAGGATTATTTCATTGGGATTTTCACCGGTGCGATTGGGATTGTTCATGTCTTCGAGGACGTCTACCGCTCGTGCCGACGGTCCCGTCATCAAGAGAAGGCATAATAACGCCACGCCTGTCCGTGATTGTGCACCGCTATAAAGTCTTGTTGGAAGAGAGCAGGGGGCGTTTTGAAATGCATGCATAGTTCAAGCCGGCCGGTCCACAAATGATTGGCAGAAAGGCATGAAACTACCATACTAGTATTAAAATACTAATTGTCAACGCTTCTCCGGGTCGGACAAACGTTCTAGGAGGTTTGTTAAAAGGCAGTCTTTTGGGCCGGCGACAGCACAAGAATTGTCGCTGCCGCCAGGGCTAGAAATTAGTTATTTTATTGGCAATCTAATAACCGCCGCGCTCGCCGCAGGAACGGTTATTGAGGAGGAATCCAGCGGCGACCAAATGCCATTCCAAGTGCCATCAGGCAGGATCTGCGCTCCACCGAGAGTTTCGCCGGAAGTCGCGGCAACATTGTTGTCCGGCGCCTTCATAAAAATGATTTGCCCATGGGAAAAATCCAACCCGCTTTGATCGATGGAAATCGTGGCGTCCCGTCCCGAAGCGCCGTGTTCTTTGTTAATGATGGTCAGGCAAAGACGGTTTTGGCCATCCATCACCGCATAAATGCTGAGGTTCAAATTATCGGGATTTGAGATTTTTGCGGGGACAAATTTGCCGTGGCCGCCAAGGCCAAACGCGGTGATTCCATATCCCAGCGGACGAACGTTGTAACCGTTGGTAGTCGAATAAAAGGCGGTATATTTTGAGGGCAGCAACGTGGCGCCGGCGGCCACGCGGTCGCCGGTATGGAAGTTCAGTCCCGCTGCATCGTGTGCGGCCCACCAGTACATGAAATCCAATCCCCATAGCGCGGACGCAAAGGTGTTGCTCACGTTTGTCGCGCCACCGTTGAAGTAATTGTTAACCTCTTCGAGCCGGTAGGGGAGATTGTTGGAGATGGCCATTGGCACAAAACTGTCGTAGAGCCTTTGATAGGCGTGAACAAAATTAGTGCCTAACATCCGGTCACGGCCAATTTCCGGCGTCGGCAATTTCCCGCCGGCGCCGCCGGGATAAAGATGCTCGGTAATGAGCGTGACGTGATAACCCTTCCCAAAATCAGCCATGAATTTCACAGCCCATGCGCCATTGTTGTGCACGCTTGGCCCGCAAAATTTCACATCCGGTTCCGCAGCGATGATGACATCGGCAAATTTTTTCCAATCGTCGCGATAATCTAAATATTGATATTTTTCGTTCCCGGCGCCCATCCGTTCACCTTGCGGACGTGTATCGATTTTGCCAACGGGATAAGCGCTCGGTTCCTGGCCAATCGAAAAGCTATCCACCAGCGGCGCATAACGCGACATGATGTATTTTACTGTTTCGGCATCGGCTTGCGGATCGCCGTTGTGCAAACGCAGACAATAAATAATTTTTACTCCGGCGGCTTTGGCGAATCCAAAAAGACTGTCAATATCATCGGTGGACGGAAGCCTCCTGGCATCGCGGTCGGACGAATTGCCGCCGACCCGCAGATTTTTAATCCCGAGAGTATGAAACAGATGAATCAGCGGCAGATTATCCGGGCGAAAATAGCGGACGCCGTTTTCATTTGGATGCAGCACCGAAATTTCAAAACTCAGCCCCGAAAAATCCTCCGCAACAGGCTCTCCGGGACTTTTTGCGTCTATTGAAACCGCCACGGGAGATTCTGCTGCAGGCAAAGGCATCGCGGCAAAAGCGATTCCGATTAGAGACGCAATGATTACACTTTTCATTCCGAATTTGTATAAAAACTGGCTGGCGCAGATCATAAGGAATATAGATGAAATCAGGTTTTGGGCACGTTTGCTGCCTGAATTATGTCGGAATTTGATTAGCGAGTCACGTTTAAACATAAGTTGTTTATATATAGCATATTATGATGTAAATAGTTATCAAATTTCAGCCTCCAATTGTTTGACACAAATGTTCTTTTTGGGGTATCTTAGTATTCGTTAAATCTCAACAGATGAGTCATTTCTTTAGCCGCGCGATAATGGTGGGAATGCTTCTGCTTTTCCTGCCCGTTGTTCATGCGACTTCAACAAATTCCGCGTGGTCGGTCCATGTCTGGCAATCCTCCGATGGCTTGCCCAACAACGACGTTACGGCCATCTCGCAAACTGACGATGGTTTCCTATGGATCGCTAATCCAAGCCATCTGGCGCGGTTCGACGGCGTGAACTTTAAAGGCATTCCGCTACGGATGCTCATTCCTGAAATCGACCAGGAAACGACGACGTTGCTCCATAGCCGTTCCGGCGCTTTGTGGATTGGCATGAACCGGGGGATGGTGATTTGCTTGAAAGGAGATAGCCTGGACGTTTATACAAATAACCTTCCCCCGCAGTACATCCAGGCGCTCGCCGAGGATAACGAGGGTTCCATCTGGGTCACCTTTCGCGGCGGAAATGTTGCCCGCATCCAGAATGGCAAAGCCACCAGGTTCGGCGCCTCGGCTGGTTTGCCAATGGGCTATGAATCTTTTTTTGCGCAGGACATAAATTCCAACCTCTGGTTTGCGAAAGGCACCAATGCTGGAATCTTTTCTGGAAACCGCTTCAAGACAGTCGTTCAATTGCCCAGGGTGCTCACTGGGATTGTTGCGTCGCCGAAAGGCGGCGTTTGGCTGGCTTCGGGAGGCCATCTTTTTCATTGCGATAGCAGCGGCAAGCTGGAGGACTGCGGCGAATTTTCTTCCAGCCTGACGACTACGCCCACACCTATGCTGGAAGATGCCGTTCAGACGCTTTGGATCGGCACGCCGGATCAGGGTTTGTTTCACTACAACGGCGCCGGTTTCGAAAATGTCCCTGTTTCCAACGACGAGATTTTAAGCATATTTCAAGACCGCGAACAAAATCTGTGGGTAGGCACAGATGGCGGCGGGATGAATCGGATCAGTCTCCGGGCCATGGAACTGCAAGACACAGACACCGGCCTGCCGTCGCCGGTCGTTCGTTCCCTGTGCCAGGACGCCAACGGCATGATTTGGGCGGCCACGAAAGACGGCTCGGTGCTTTGTCAAAGCAACGGGACGTGGCACACGATGATGCCGGCCCATACCTCTGACGGAACGGCCTCGTGCGTAGCCGCGGGTGCGGACGGCGCCGTGTGGATTGGCACGGAGAACCACATGCTTCATTGCTGGCGGGATGGAAAAATGACTACGTTACGGGAATCCGATGGACTTGCAGGAAGAGTAGTTCGTGGCGCATGGGTTGACCATACCGGCGCCGTTTGGGTTATTGAAGAATATCCCAATGCCATCCAATGTTATCGCGACGGACAATTTTACTCGTATAATGTGCCTCCGGACCTGCGCGTCTTGCGCCCAATTGTTGAAGACCGCGACGGAAACATCTGGGTGGGCTCCTCAAAAGGCGCTTTATT
>JASHZU010000137.1 GCA_030042375.1 Verrucomicrobiia bacterium | reverse complement strand
AGCCCCGGCATTGGAACAGTCGCTAATTCCACTCCGTTGACGGTGGCGATCACTCTCACCACTAATACGCCGGACACGTTTACCACGAACGCGGCGGCCCATACAGTCAGTGACAATTTCTCGGTTGCGAAAGTGACGATTAATAATGCGTATTTGCTGAACCTGTTTGCGCATTGGGACAAAATGACGAATTGGCCGTCCGGCGCAAAACTGGTCGTTGGCTGGGATGTGGAATGGAACGGCGACGTGTTGGTGGTGGATAAAACCGGAACGAACGTGCTCTTTGATGCCAACGACACCCCGACGAATTATTTCAGGGTCGATTATTTCAGTGATTATGGTTCGGCCTCCTGGAAAAGCGCGGGCAGTTCCTTCAACTTCACCAGTTATTATGACGGATATTTTGAGCTGTACGATGACAACGTTTATTTGCCCTGCACAAAATTTAGCGGCTACGGGGCAGCCACAACGACCTTCATCCAGGACACTACGACGTGGAGTGATACGAGCTATTTAACAGCCGGATACAATGGCGAAGACGAGTTGTTCATGAACCATGAAGGAGTCACTGTGAGCGGGACCGCCAATACCACCGGACTTGGCAAAGGCGATAATGAGTATCTTGATGGAATATTTGATGACATCTATTGATTGAGCGCAAACCAATCAAAACCAAACAATGAAAACAAATAATTTTTTGATTTGCGCGGCAATCATGACGCTGGCCTTTTGCGCGCGGGGTGCCACGGCTTTGGCCCCGGGGATTGGGATGACGACCAATTTTACTGCGTTGAATGTGTCCATCACGGTCATCACCAACGGGCCGGTGATGGCAAGCGGTAATACGAGCAGCTCCGCAGTCGGAAAAGTGACGATTAACAATAATTATTTGTTAAAAGTTTTTTCGTATTGGGCTCACCAGTACGCCTGGCCGGCTGGAACGAAACTGGTCATTGGCTGGGACGATCCGTGGGATGGAGATGTGCTGGTCGTGGATGGCAGCGGCACCAATGTGCTGTTTGATGCCAGCAACACTGGTGTTGATGCCGGTTTCACAGTGCAATTTGGCCGCTATGGCGGCGCCGCTTCCGGAAAAGAAGTGAGTAATGATAGTGATCCGGTTTCCTTTAACCATACCAGCCACTCCAGGGGCTATTTTGAGCTGGCCGACGACAACGTTTATCTACCCGACACAGACCTTTCACTGAACGCGAGCTCTTCGGTAACATTCACCCAAAATCTGAACGCCGAGGGTTACGGCACGACCTGGAATCTGACAGCCAGTCTAACCGCTGGTGACGATGCTCGGGGTGAAGTGTTTCTGGGCAATTCCGGAGTCACTGTGAACGGGACCGTAAGTACAAGTGGAAGCGGCAAAGGTGCTAACTACACTTTCGGACCTTGAAGTTTGCTAAAGTTTCGTCAACGAGTATGCTTGTCGTATGAGGCCCAAAGTTGTCTTCGCACTTTTGTTGTTCGCCTTTGCGGTGCTGGCCGCGGTTTTCTTTCTGAGACCTCATTCGGAACCCGCCAAACCGGCGCCGGTCGCATCTGCCCCGGTTCCAATGAACGTGGCACCTCCCGCGCCCGCTGCTCCAGTGGTCGTGGCCCCGCCAGTTGTTGCGCCGGTAGTGAAAGCAAATGAGACGCCGGAAGAGCACCAGGCGGCAATTGATGCCGAGAAAGACCGCCTTTACGACTGGTCCATGAGCCGGGACCCGAATAACCTCTCCAACATCCTGGCGGATTTGAATTCGCCGGAAAAAGAGATCCGTATGGCGGCCATCGAAGCCACCAAGCAGCTCGACAATACCAACGCCATTCCCGCTTTAAAGGCTGCGGCGGTCAATGCAGCGGACACAGAGGAAGAAATGGCCATGCTCCAGGCCGCTGATTTTATCAGCCTGCCCCAAGCGCCCTTGGTTCCCTATGACCCTTCGCAGGAGCACCTGACGCCGGAGCAAGTCCAGGCCCAGGCGCAATCCCAGGCGAATGCCCAGGCACGCCAGCAGACATACTTGCAGCAAGATGGCCAGGGGCCGCAAGTATCATCCGTGCGAGGACAGTCATTCGGCCAGGGCACACCCGGGCAGTAGCGCTCGTTTTGAGCAGCACCGCTCCAAAGAGGGGTTGTCACATGTCTGGCCTTCTGATAATCCAACCGCAAAAATCTCAATGAAAAACCTTAAGTATGCGATTCTTTTTGCCTTCCTCATCGCGCAAGTGGCATGTGGACAAAGCATCAAAGTGCTCACCAATCACATCGGCTATGAATGGGACGCTTCGAAACGCGCGGTGATTCTTGGGCATTCCAATGACGAGGTGACGGCGTTCAATGTGATTGATGTTTCGTCAGGACAGAATGTGTTGTCGGGCGCGACGGTCAAAGTGGGGCCGGTGGATCATTGGAAGGATTGGTATTTTTGGACGGCAGATTTCAGCGCGCTGACCAACCAGGGAACTTATTTGGTCGAGTGCGAAACAGGCGAAGGGAAGGTGCAGTCGTTTCCGTTCCAGGTGGAAAACGATTTGCTGGAGAGAAATACGCTGTCGAGCGTCATTTATTATTTCAAAGGGCAGCGATGTTCGGGGTTGCTGGACAAGGCGGATCGCAACTTGAAGTTTGCAGATTCGACCAACACGGCGGACGTGCACGGGGGATGGTACGACGCCACGGGCGATTATGGGAAGCATTTTGGGGCGCTTGCGTTCTCGACCTATTTCAATATGCAACCGCTGCCGGTGGCAGCGTGGAGTTTGTTTGCCAGCTACGGGGAATTGGAACGGCGCGGCGACGTGAATTTCAAGCAGTACGAGCGGCGGTTGCTGGATGAAGCGATGTATGGCGCGGATTTTCTCGTGCGGATGCACGCGCCGGACGGGTCGTTCTATCGTACAGTGGACGCGCCGGGGCCGGGCAAACGGCCAGAGGATCGGCGGATTGGCAAGCAGGATGCGGGCTTTGCCATCAAGACGGTGAAGACGAAGGACAATTTTTCTATTGTTCCAAACAAAGCCGTCCCGGGCAAATATCCGTATGAAGTGGGTTATCGGTCCGGCGCGGGCATGGCGATTGCGGCGCTGGCGATGGCCAGCACATACCCGGTGTGCGGCGATTTTTCAAACGCCGTTTACCTGGCCACGGCGGAGGAGGCGTTTGCGTTCCTGGAAACAAACAACCTGGCGTTCAATCCGGATGGCCGGGAAAATATCCTGGACGATTATTGCGCGCTGTTGGCAGCGACGGAATTGTTCAAGGCCACGCACGACGCCCAATACAAAACGGCGGCGGACCA
>JASHZU010000136.1 GCA_030042375.1 Verrucomicrobiia bacterium | reverse complement strand
CACCGCCATCAAAATGGCCTGCACCAACGAATTGGAATCGCCGCCGGGCACCGCCTTCAAGTACAGCGATATCAACTTCGTCCTTCTGGGTGAAATTGTCCGGCGTGTAACCAAAACACCGTTGCAAGTTTTCGTCCAACGCGAAATCTACGGGCCATTAAAAATGACCGATACCGGTTTCCTTCCGCCAAAATCAGAAATGCCGCGCATCGCGCCCACCGAAGTGATTAATGGCAAGCCATTGCGCGGGGTCGTGGATGACCCCACGGCGCGCCGCATGGGCGGCGTTTCCGGCGATGCCGGCCTTTTCTCTACCGCATCCGATTTGGCGCGCTACGCCAGGATGATGCTGAACCTAGGCGAGTTGGACGGCGTACGCCTCTTCACTCCGGAAACCGTCAAGCTGATGACCAGCCCGCAAGCGCCGTCGGGCGTGCATGTGTTGCGTGGGTTGGGCTGGGACATTAATTCTGCCTACTCCGGCCCGCGCGGTACGCTCTTTCCCATCGGCTCCTATGGTCACACCGGCTGGACTGGGACATCGATATGGATCGATCCTTTCTCCAAAACGTTCGTGATTTTTCTCTCCAATCGAAATCATCCAACCGATGCGGGTGACGTGCTTTCGTTGCGGCGTGAATTGGGAACGCTGGCCGCGCAGGCGATTGCAGATTTCAATTTTACCAATGCGCCCGGCGCGGGCCGTCCGTAGCATCTAGCGTTTAATCCGAAACAAACTGGCTTCGGTGATGTTATTCAAGTCGCCGCCGTAGAAATGATCGCGATACTCCTCCATCTCGAGCAAATGCCGCGAGCGCTCTTTTTTGTCGCACGCGATAATGTACTTCAGTTCCTCCAGATTATCCGACCACCGGAACCCGGTGAAAAATTCCGCGCCCGCAAACTGCGTTTTATACAGCGCGGTCTCGGAGTAACACGTGCCGAGGTAAAGGTATTTCACGCCCGCGTCCGCAAATTGCGCCGTAGCAGAAGTCATCATAAACATGCCGAGGTTGCGCGCGTAATAATTCAGGTCATAAAACGCGTAATAATAAAATGCCAGCGACTTGCCCTCGACATACAGGGTCGCAACACCCACTTCTTTGCCGGTTTCGGTGTCGGTGAAAACCAGCAGATGCGAAATGATGGGCGCGGCAAACAACGCATCCAGCCGTTCAAACGTCATCACATCCTTGCCAAATTTGATGTCTGCGTAGGTCTTAAAAAACTCGCGCCGTTGCGAAGTAAAATCAAATTTATCGCGCGGCACCAGCTCCACGCGGATGTCTTTGCCTTTGCGCAGAATGCGGCGATTTTCCGACGACGGTTTGAATTTCGCCAGGTTCACGCGCACCTGCCGGCAAAGATAAAAACGGTCCAATTGCCGCGACGAGGGCAGGAATCCCGCGTCAAAAATGTCTGCGGGTGTTTCGCCTTTTTCCGGCACGGCCCAAATCGCATACGGGAACTGGTAGTTCTCGTAATCGGAATTCGTTTCGGAAAAAAGCAATTTCATGGTTTATCGACTGGCCAGCGCCGCATGCATTTCGGTTTTGGGGACGGCATTCACATTTTTGCGGCGCATGCGCAGGCGCCATCCGGTCAGCACTTCATAAGTCACAGAGTTCTTCAGTTTGGCGATGTCGCGCACGGTGATTTCTTCGTTGCCTTGGCGGCCCATGATGACGGCTTCGTCCCACATTTGCGCCTGCGGAATGTCCGTGATGTCCACCATCGATGCGTCCATGGCGATGCCGCCGACGATCGGGGCACGTTTGCCGTGGATGAGCGCGCATCCTTCATTGCGGACCCGCGGGAAACCATCGCCGTAACCGATGGGCAGTACAGCAATGCGCCGTTCACCCGGCGCGGTATAACGCATCCCGTAGCCAACGAATTCGCCGGGCTTCAATTTTTGGATCGCAGCAATTTTCGCCTTTACCGACATGACAGGTTCGATGCCGGGAATGCGCCGGCAAACCTGCGAGGGGAAAACACCGTGAATCAGAATGCCGGTGCGAACCATGTCCAAATGTGCATGCGGCAAATCAAGGAAGCCGCCGCTATTGCACGCATGCCGGAATTTTACCGGTATTTTTCGCTGTTCAAGGCCATGCAGCACTTCGTTGAACCGGGAAAACTGGAGATTGGCAAACGTTTTGTCCGTTTCATCAGATTGCGCGAAATGGGTCATCACGCCCTCCAGCAGCAGCGATTTTTCGGCACAGATTTGTTCCACCAACACCAGCGCCTCGTCCCAGCGGATCCCGTAACGGCTCATGCCGGTGTTGATTTTGAGATGAATGGGAACGCGTTTGTTGAATCGCGCCGCGGTGCGCGCCAGGTCGCGAACGGTGTGAGTTTCATTCACGCAAACGGTCAGGTCGTGCGCAACGCACCATTCGAGTTCGGCTTCCTGCCGCTCGCCGAGCAACGGCAGCGGGGCAGGGATGCCGTCTTTGCGCAGCGCCATGGCTTCTTCCAGCGTGCTCAATCCAAATCCCCACACGCCTTCTTCTTGCGCGACACGCGCGACATCGAGCGCGCCATGGCCGTAGGCGTCGTCCTTTACCACGGCCATCAATTGTGCCGCTGGCAGGTCCTGCCGGATCAATTGCAAATTGCGGCGCAGCTTGCCGATATCAATTTCAATCCACGCCGGACGCAACGGAAAATCAGACTCGGTATTCATCTCAGTTCAAAATTTATTTCAATATAATTCTATTTGTTTCCCGGTGGCCACAAGCTTTTACCGACATCTGTTCGATAATAGCTGCCGGCCACGCGGATTTTGGC
>JASHZU010000022.1 GCA_030042375.1 Verrucomicrobiia bacterium | reverse complement strand
GCGGAAAAATGAAAAATGGCAAGGCACGAAATGTAAATTTGACTAAAAATTTACAAAAAATCGGGCAGCTTTTAGCTTTGGCTTACTTGCTCAGGGAAGCCAATTGACTCTGGATTTGCCTCGTAATTTCAAAAGCCAAATCCAGCGCGAGTTTGGCCGATTCACCGCTAACCATGGGTGTTTGCCTCTCGCGGACGCATTCCACAAAGTGCTGTAATTCCAGCTTCAGCGGCTCATCCTTAGCAATCGGCACCGGCTCGCGAACGATTTTTCTTCCGGCAAATTCACTGACCACGCTGGAGTTGCTGCTGGCCAGGGCGAACAACTTGGCCAGCGCAGAACTTTCCTGTTCGCCGTCCCGCGCCAGGCGAAGGATGTAACCTTCCTGCGCGCGATAATCCAATGAGATATAGCTCGGAGTGGTGTTGCCGCCGCTGAAAACTCGAATCTTCCGCATCCGTTCTATGGCAACACGGCTGACTGTGAGATTGGCGACGCAGCCATTGGCGAAGCGCAACCGCGCATTGGCAATGTCCTCGCTCTTGCTTAATACCGGGATGCCCACGGCGTCCACGCTGATCACCGGCGACTTTACGAACGCGAGCACGACATCCAGGTCATGAATCATCAAATCCAGCACCACGCCGATGTCCGTCGAGCGGGCAGGGAAGGGCGACAGGCGATGGCATTCAATGAACCGCGGTTCCGGCGCCGCCGTCTCAAGATATTTGAAAACCGGGTTGAACCGCTCGACGTGGCCGACTTGCAGGACACAGCTTTTTTGGTGGGCCAATTCAACCAATTCCGCCGCCTGTTCAGAATCGTCCGTCATCGGTTTCTCGACAAAAACATGTTTGCCCAGCGCCAGCAGGGGTTTGGCGATGGCAAAATGCGTCATGGTAGGCGTAGCGACATTCAGCGCGTCAGAATGTTCCGCGGCTTCAGAAATGGAAGGAAAAATTTTCACTCCATGTTTGGCGCCAATTTTTTGGGCGGTATCAGGGTTCGCATCGTAAATCCCGGCAAATTGGACCTGCCCGGCCTTTTCCAGTTCTGAATAGATGCGCGCGTGATGCTGGCCCAGGGAGCCAACGCCCAGGACGGCCACGCGAATTTTGCCCGATGTTTCTTGAATCTTTGCCACTGGCAAAGTTTGCCAGTGCCGGCCCTTTTCTAAAAGCCGAAATCACCCTTCAACTTTCGACGCCAACCCGCTAGACTTCCACCGTGGCCATTTTGGGTTATATCGTCGTTTCAATTGTCGCCTATCTGCTCGGCTCGATTCCAACGGGCTTTCTGGTGGCGAAGGCGCGGGGTGTGGATATCCGCACCGCCGGCAGCGGCAACATCGGCGCCGCCAATACCTTCCGCGCTGTGGGAAAAACCGCTGGCATTATTGTCCTGCTCATTGATGCGCTGAAGGGTTACGTGGCGGTCAAAATTTGCGATCTCATTTTGAAATATTTTGGTGTGCCGGAATCCGATATGGAAAACTATCGGATTATTGCCGGCGTTTTTGCGGTGTTGGGGCACAACTACACCTGCTGGCTCCATTTTAAAGGCGGCAAAGGCATCGCCACTTCAGGCGGCGTTTATCTGGCGCTCGCTCCGCTCGCCGTGCTCTATGCCATCGTGGCCTTCATTGTGGGATTTGGCCTGACACGCATTACCTCCGTCGGCTCCATCCTCGCCGCGATTGCTTTGCCCACGGCAGTCTATTTCACGCAGGACAATTGGACGCTACGCATCGTCACTATCGCACTCGGAGTGCTGGCGCTGCTCAAGCACCGGACCAATATGCAACGTCTCATCGCCGGCACCGAACCCCGGATTGAATTCAAAAAAAAGCCTTCCGCCCCGCAATAGCCTAACGGTTTAGCTCCGCCTTAATCAGCTTCAACAAGTCTGGATGCGATTCAACGGCTTTGAATTGCGGAAATTCTTTTTTCACATTGTCCGGCGCATGAATCAAAAAGCCCACGTTTGCTTCGAGCAGCATCCCTGTATCGTTGTAGGAATCGCCGGCGGAAATGACGTTGTAATTGAGCTGCTTGAGCGCCGCGACGGTCTTCCGCTTTTGGTCCGCGATTCGCAATTGATAATTCACCACCCGGTCATTTTCGACTACCAGCCGGTGGCACAGCAACGTCGGCTGGCCTAAATGTTTCATCAGCGGCGACGCAAATTGCTCAAAGGTATCGGACAAAATGATGACTTGGACGAGAGAACGCAATTCGTCCAAAAATTCCTTTGCTCCGGGCAGCGGTTTGAGCGAGCCGATGACCGCCTGGATGTCCGACAATTTTAGATTGTGCCTCGCCAGGATTTCTAAACGCCCGCGCATGAGCTTGTCATAATCTGGCTCGTCGCGCGTTGTGCGCCGCAATTCCGGTATCCGGGTTTTTTCCGCAACGGCAATCCATATTTCCGGCGTCAACACGCCTTCCATGTCCAGGGTGACAATTGATTGTTTCACGCGCGCGATTTTTCCAAAACTATCTGGTTTGTTCGAGCTTTTCTTTGGCTTCGGAGAAATCCGGGCTGGCTGCCAGCGCGGCTTTGAAATGTTTCTCGGCTTCTTGCATTTGTCCGTTTTGAAACAGGAAAACCGCAAAATCATATTGCATGGTTGGGTTGGACGGGCAAAGTTGAACGGCAATAGCGAGATGATTCGAAGCCCCGGCTAAATTGCCGTAGCTCAGCGAATTCATCCCCAGGTCAAATTGCGCCATCGCATAATCGGGCTCGATATCAACGGCCTTTTGAAGAAAGATTTGCGCTTCTTTTATTTTATTCAGCTGATGCAACGTTTTGCCGAGGCAATCGTCATTCGCATAGTTATCCGTTGTGACCTCGTATGTGTGCAGAAAAACAGTCAAGCTGTTTTGCCAATAGCTTAATTGCAACGAAGTCAGCACAAGGCATGCGATGAGCGCCGCGCTCCCGGCGAAAGTGCAGATGGCTGTTTTGTGGGCGGACGAATTTAAAAAGTCGCTGATGCCCCACGTCACCAAAATGAAAATCCCGATGGACGGCAAATAGGTGTAACGATCCGCCATCGATTGGATTCCCACCTGCACCAGCCCAATCGTCGGTACCAGCGTCCCCAGGAACCACAGCCAGCCAACGGCCAGATACGGAAACCGTTTCGCCTGAAAAACAAAAACGATGGTCAAAATGACCAGAACCGCCCCGGCAATAATAACCCCCGCCAGCGGCCAGGAATGCGGATATGGATAAATCAACGCGAGCTGCCTGGGGCAAAAAATTTTCGAGATATAGCGCACATACGATATCAACGCATTGGCCAGGCGGAACTGAAAGGACAACGAAGTTGACGACCAAAGCGCGTTTTTTTGGGCGAAAAGAGTGATGAAACAAGACGCTGCCATGAGCACGAAGAACGGAGTTTTTTCCA
>JASHZU010000135.1 GCA_030042375.1 Verrucomicrobiia bacterium | reverse complement strand
ACGTTTATCAACATCGCCATCGCGCTGTTCGCTGTCATGACGCTGTTCCAATTGGTAACGCTGCCGGTGGAGTACGACGCCAGCCGGCGCGCGAAGGAGCAGTTGTTCCGGCTCGGCCTGGTGCACGAGCATGAGCGCGAAGGCGTGAGCAAAGTCCTCAGCGCGGCGGCGTTGACGTATGTGGCCGCGCTGGTCTCAGCAGTGCTGCAACTGCTCTATTTGCTGAGCATCAGGGACCGGCGTTAAGAGACCGCCCAATTGAGCACGGCTTTTTGGACGTGCAGGCGGTTTTCGGCCTCGGTGAAGATGGTGTTGGCGTTGGCCTCGAACGTTTCCTCATCAATCTCCTTGCCGCGATAGGCGGGCAGGCAGTGCATGACGAGCGCGTCGGGCTTGGCGAGCTTCACCAGCTTTTTATTGATTTGGTAGCCGGCCAGAACTTTCAGGCGTTCGGCGGATTCACTTTCTTTGCCCATGGAAACCCAGACATCGGTATAGAGCAGGTCCGCGCCTTTGGCGGCTTTTTCGAGGTTCTCGGTGCAGACGATTTTTCCGCCGGCGCGCTTGAGAACGTCCACGGAGGGCTGAAATTTTTTCGGCGCGGCGATGCGCAGTTCGAAACTGAGTTTGGCGGCGGCAAAAATCCATGAGCGCGGCACGTTGCACGCGCCATCGCCCACAAAGACGACGGTCTTGCCGGCGATCGGCCCGCGCAATTCTTTGTAGGTGAAAATGTCCGCGAGGATTTGGCAGGGATGCTCGTCATCGGTCAGGGCGTTGATGGTGGGGATTTTGGAAAATTCCGCAAACTCCTCGACATCGCTCTGCGCAAAAGTGCGGATGACGGCGCCGTGGACCATCCGGCCCAGGACGCGCGCGGTGTCTTTGATAGGTTCGCCGCGGCCGAGCTGGATGTCATTGGCGTTCAGAAAAAACGGCGAGCCGCCGAGCTCGCGGATGCCGACTTCAAAGGAAACCCGCGTGCGCGTGGAGGACTTGGAAAAGATGATGGCCCAGCTTTGGCCGGCGAGGGGCTTGCGGTCCACCCGCGTGCGCTCGCGCTTGAACACGACGGCGTCGCGCAGGATTTTTTCAATGTCCGCGGCCGGCAATGTTTCCAATGACAAAAGATTTTTCATTCTTGAATTTGGGAATGTCCACCCAAAGTAAAGTTTATAACCAAAATAAGGGGCGGCGTCACTTCTTTTTCTCGGGAAATCGCGAAGCGGCGGAGAGCTAGCCAACGAGCCGATACCAGTTATCGCGCTGGCGGGGTTCGTAGCCGAGGTCGGAGATGAGGCGTTTCATATCGGCGGTGCCCATGCGGAAGGTCGTGCCGGCCTGGGAGACGACATTTTCCTCGATCATGATGCTGCCGAGATCGTTCGCACCGTACTTAAGCGCGACCTGGCCGATTTCCAATCCCTGCGTGACCCACGAGCTTTGGATGTTCGTGAAGTTGTCGAGATAGATACGACTGAGCGCCTGCGTGCGGAGATATTCGTGCGCGCCGACGGTCGGGGCCTTGAGCTTCGTATGCTCAGCCTGGAAGGTCCAGCAGATGAAAGCGGTAAAGCGTCCGGCGTTGTAGGTGAGCGATTTGTCCTGTTGCGCGCGGAGGCGTTCGAGATGTTCGATGCGGTCTTCGATGGTTTCCACGTGACCGAACATCATGGTAGCGCTGGAGAATAAACCGAGCCGGTGCGCGACGTCCATGACTTCGAGCCAGTCGTTGCTCATGGCTTTGAGCGGGGAAATGCGCTGGCGCACGCGGTCTACGAGAATTTCGCCACCGCCGCCGGGGATGGAGCCAAGGCCGGCGGCCTTGAAATCGGCAATAATTTTTTCGAGCGGTTCATTGAAGACTTCGCGGAAATGGACGAATTCGCTGGGGCTGAAGCCGTGGATGTTGAAGTCCGGAAATTTATTTTTTACGTGCGAGAGCAAATCCAGGTACCACTGTTTGGTGAGTTTGGGATGATGGCCGCCCTGCATGAGCATTTGCGTGCCGCCGAGCGCGATGGTCTCTTCGATTTTTTTGTCCAGTTCATCCAGTGTGATGACGTAAGAGTCATCGTCTTTTTCGACGCGATAAAAAGCGCAGAACTTGCAATAAACATTACAAACGTTGGTATAGTTGACGTTACGGTCAACGATATAGGTGACAATGTCATTGCCACGGTTGTCAAAATCTTTGGCTTTGGCAAGCTGGCGACGGCGATCGGCCAGCGCGCCAAGTTCCTCCAGTGGAAGGTGATAGAGGCGCAGTGCTTCGGCCTGGGAAATGCGTTTGCCATCCCAGACCTTTTGGAGCAAATCATCCAATGACGCGTCGTAAATCACCCGTTTAAGGTATCAATCCTGCTCTATTTGCACAAGGTGCGAAGTAGTATCATTAAAATATTGATTTAGGATGCCCGCTCTGGCTTCATTTCGCCTTGTGTCTAATGATGCGCCCAGGGGAAAGCGGCAGCGGATGACCGTTTTTTATTCGGGCCGCGTGCAGGGAGTCGGATTTCGCTATAATGCGAGGTCGGTGGCGGTGGGTTTTGAAGTGACCGGGACGGTGCGCAATTTGACCGATGGGCGGGTGGAATTGGTTGCCGAAGGCGACAAGACGGAACTGGAAGCCTTTCGGACGGCGATCCGCGATTCCGGTCTTGCTGGATTTATTCGTGATGAGAATGTATTATGGAGCGATGCAAATAATAATATTCGCGGATTTGAAATCATTGCATGAAAGGCAACGATGACCGCGGGAT
>JASHZU010000134.1 GCA_030042375.1 Verrucomicrobiia bacterium | reverse complement strand
TGTCAACAGTGCGGTGAATTTCTCCAGCACGTTCACCACAGTGTTCGAAAACGTGCTCGGTGGCCTGGCGAACGTTAATGTTACCCGGCAGGGTGCCACCAATACCGCTTGCTCGGTGGACTTCTACACCACTACCAACAACAGCACCGGAATCCCGGGCACGGATTATTATCCGACCAACGAAACCATCCTGTTTAACCCGGGCCAAACCGTGGCTGAAGCGCAGGTTCTCATTATCAGCAACAGCACTGTGGAAAAGACGGTCGGAATGCTCCTGACCAATCCGGTGAATACGATCCTGTATGCGCCGTCCAATGCGACCTTGACCATTATTGACAACGTAAGTCCCCCGGGTGAACTCTTGTTTGCCTCTCCGAATTATACGGTCAATGAAAGCAGTGGCACCGCCGCCGTCACCATCGTGCGTACGAATGGATTCTCCGGCACGGTGTCTGCCACTTACTATACCGTGCCAGGTACGGCCCTGCCGAATATCAATTATCAATCTACCAGCAACACGGTGACCTTCAATCCCCTGGTCGAATCTCAAACCGTTAACATACCGCTCCTGGAAAACAACCCGGCGGAAGGACCGGTTAATTTCTCTGTCGTGCTTGCCAACCCCAGCGGCGGCGCCACACTCATTGCGCCTACCAATACAACGGTCACAATTTTGGATGACGTTAACACCGGCGTGGCTTTTGCCAGCCCCACGAACACCTTCGTGGAAAGTAACACCACTGTTTCCATCACAGTCGCGCGTCTGGGTAATACCAATAATGCGTTTACGGTTAATTATTCCACCACTAATGGCACGGCCATGGCGGGTGTCAATTACGTGGCGAGCAGCGGCCTCATAAGATTTGCTGCGGGCCAGACGCTGGCCGGAGTTCCGATTACGCTCCTCAACAATAATGACGTGACAAATCTGTATTTTAACATGCTATTGTCTGCCCCTTCAGCCGGCGTGCAATTGGTCTCGCCCAGCAATACCGTTATCGTTGTCCAGCCTTCGGCGGCGGGAATAAGCTTTACCACTCCCACGAACAGCATCTTTAAGAACCAGGGAGCAATCGTGATCCCGGTGGTCTGCCTGGATCCGTCGAATGAACCGGTCATCATCAACTCCAATAGCATCCCATTGTCGGTCAATTATTTCACGGTCAACGGCACCGCGACCGCCGGCCAGGACTATGTCGCCGAGAGCGGTACATTGATCTTTAGCAACGGGGTAGTGACCAATACGATTGTTGTGCCGATTATTAATAACAGCTTGATCACTGGTTTGCGGACCTTCAGCGTGATTTTGTCCAATGCGATACCCGTTCCTCCGGCTGAACTGGTTTCCCCGAGCAACGATCTCGTCACGATTGTCGACGACAATTCGGGCGTGTCATTCTCCAGTGCCAACTACTCTATTTTGAACGGCGGCCTGGCCAATATCACGGTTCTGCGCACGGATAATACCAACACCATCTCGACTGTGAACTTTGCTACAACCGGCGGCGGCACCGCCGTGCCTGATTCGGATTACATTCCTACCAATGGTGTGTTGACGTTTAGCAACGGCCAGACCAGCGCCAGCTTTGCAGTTTCGGTCATCCCAAGCGCTGTGGCGGCGCCGGACAAGACGATTTTGTTGTCCTTGTCGAATCCTACCAATTGTATTCTCTCAGCGCCCAGCGCGTCAACTTTGACCATCTACAATTCGAACGGCAGCTTTGTCGTGCCGGCGGGTGTGGCACTCGGTACCAGCAACGTGCCGCCCAGTGGCATCCTTCAATCCAACGTGCCCGTCACGCTTTGGTTCGCCTTCCGCGACGCCGGCGGCACCAATGTTAATAACCTGTATGCGACGCTGCTTCCCATAAACGGCGTTAACAATCCGCAACCCTCCACGGCCCAAAGCTACGGCCCCCTGTATGTGAATGGAGCATCGGCTTCACGCCAGTTTACATTCACTCCTGTCGGCACAAACCAGCAAACCATTCTGGCTTCGTTCGCCTTGTCCGATAGCGGTACCAAGAATCTTGGCACCAACTCCTTTACCTTGACCCTGGGCACCTGGAGCACAACGTTCTCCAATACCAACGCCATTGTCATTAGCGCGGCGTCCGCCAACTTTACGGCCCAGATCGCGTCGCCTTATCCATCCGCGATTACCGTCAGCAATGTCGGCGGTGTTCTCGTCGGCGCAACTGTGACCCTGACCAACTTTACTCATACCTCGCCGGAGGCGGTTGGTGTGCTGGTGGTTTCGCCCGGACAGCAGGATACCCTCCTCATGTCAGGGGTTGGCAGTCCAAACGTAGGCGCCAATGGTGTAACACTTATCTTTAGCGACGCAGCTACCAATTACCTGCCGTCCACCACTACTACGTCAACCCCAATCACTAACGGCGTGTATAAACCAACACAAGACGCCGCCGTACCCAACTTCCCTTGATCGGCAATGAAAACCAATAGACACATATTCGCTACCGGGCTGCTCGCCATCGTGGCTCTGGCCCTTTTTCCGCGGTTGGCAGCGGCGCAGGAAATGAAAACGTTGTACGGTCATGTGCCGGCGGCCATTTCGAGACTGAATTTGCAGCCCACGGGGCAATTGTCGCCTGGTACCACCTTGAACCTGGCCATCAGCCTGCCATCGCAGAATGAAAAGGGATTGGATGATTTAATTCAGCAGATTTATAATCCGACCAATGCGAATTTTCGCCATTACATCACGCCGGACCAGTTCTACAAACAATTCGGTCCCAGCGCGCAGGATTATGAAATGGTGCTTAATTTTGCAAAAGTTAACCGATTGAACGTGGTTGGCACTTGTTCGAACCAAATGCTTCTGGACGTGAGTGGAAAGGTTTCCGACATTGAGAAAGCATTTCGGGTCAAGCTGAAAACATATCACCACCCGACCGAAAACCGCGATTTTTATGCGCCCGACAGGGACCCGTCCGTTAATGCCATTCTTCCGATTTTCCACGTAAGTGGTTTGGATAATTATGTTATTCCACATCCGTTCTATCGGCAATTGTCAATAAAACCGTCCGATAAATCATCCAGTTCGAGCCCCTATCAAGGTTCGGGACCAGGTAACACATACTGGGGCAAAGATTTTCGGGCTGCGTACGTGCCGGGCGTCACTCTCGATGGCACAGGACAAACTGTCGGCCTGTTTGAATTGGATGGTTATTATACGGTGGACATTTTGGCCTATGAAGGTGATGCCGGTTTGCCCAATATTCCTCTGGTGAACGTTGCCGTTGACGGTGGCGTGCCCACGCCCGGTGGCGGCGATGCCGAAGTTTCGCTGGACATAGAAATGGATATTTCTATGGCCACCAACGCTTCCCAGGTTTTGGTTTACGAGGCGCCGAATGGCCTTCAAAATAGCCCTGTTGACCTTTTGAATCGTATCGCCTCTGACGATATTGCCAAACAAATCAGTTCTTCCTGGGGTATTGGTGACAATCCGGCTTTTGATGTCTATTACAAGCAAATGGCCGTGCAGGGACAAAGCTTCTTCCAGGCATCCGGTGATGACGGTGCCTATTATAGCAACGATGAACAGGTAGAAGAGTACGCGGATGATACCAATATCACACTTGTCGGGGGGACAACGTTGTTTACGACCATCCGGGGGGGGCCCTGGTCATCAGAAACAACCTGGAGCTGGTTTGTTGAGCAAATTGGCGATGCTGCCAGTGGCGGCGGGACCAATTTCAATGGAATCCCAATTCCAAGTTGGCAGCAGGGAATTAGCATGACAGCCAACCAGGGTTCAACGACTTTGCGCAACGTTCCTGACGTGGCGCTGACGGCTGATAACATTTATGTAACTTATGGAAATGGCAATGCGGGATCTTTCGGCGGCACAAGCTGTGCCGCGCCGTTGTGGGCTGCTTATACGGCTTTAGTTAATCAGCAGGCATTGGCCAATGGCTCAACGACCGTTGGATTCCTGAATCCGGCCATTTATGCGATTGGTAATAGCGCGATTTACACGAATTGCTTCCACGACATTACGACCGGAAACAACACCAATCTTACTGTTGGCAATCGATGGTTTGCCGCCCCGGGTTACGATCTCTGCACTGGCTGGGGCACCCCCAATGGATCCAATCTAATCAATGCGCTCATTTCAATTCCCACGACCAACATATATACCCATATTTCGGCCCCGGTGCCTCCTTACGGCACGGTGGCGGCTGCGCTGAATGGCGGCAATCCAAACGGCAACTGGTACCTCTTTGTCCAGGATGACCTGACTTTTAACTCCGGCATCATCTCAAACGGCTGGATGATTACTCTGACCACCGCCAACCCCGTTGGCTATGTGGCGGATGATTATTTGGCCATGAGCGCGGCTCCGACCAATCTTCTCGCGGGCTATAACGCCAATGTTTCCATTGGCGTCACCAACTACGGCCCGTCCATTTCGAGCAACGTGGTTGTGTCTGATTCGTTGCCTCTCAATTTCACACTGGTTTCATCCAGTGAAACCTCCGGTTCCACCCTTTTTGATGGTTCGACTGTGACATGGAATGTCGGCACGCTCCCGGTTTCCTCCAGCGCTCAGCTGAATCTAACTATCGCCGCGCCTGGCACGGTCGAACAGAATGTCGTTAACTCGGCCACTGTCACCGCCGCCACACCTGACCAGAATCCGTCCGATGACTTTGCTTTTGCCACGTTTAACGTCGTTTCCGCAACTCCGCCATCCATCAGCGGTTCCAAAGGTCCCGGGGGCAAATTTGAGCTCACGGTTACCGGCACGGATGTGCCAGTCGTTATCCAGACTTCGACAAACCTGCTAAAATGGGTGAATATCGCCACCAATACGCCGACATTCACCTTTACGGATACCGTCTCGGCGCCATTCCCGGATCGCTTCTATCGTGCTTTGTACCAGTAGGAATGATTTAATCCGCCTGTGAAACTTTGTGGATTGACCGGCGGCGTAGGCATGGGCAAATCTACTGCCGCCGGTTTTCTCGAAGCGCGTGGCGCAAAGATAGTGGATACCGATAAGCTGGCCCATGAACTGGTCCAGCCCGGCCAACCAGCCCTTCTCGAAATCAAAAACACCTTCGGAACGGGTATCATCGCGCCAGATGGTTCCCTGCGCCGCGGCGAACTGGCGAACATCGTTTTTTCCGCTGCGGCGTCACGAAAAAAACTCGAAGCAATTTTACATCCGCTCATTCGGGAGCGGTGGCTGGCGCAGATTGAAAAATGGCGTTCAGAAAATTGTCCATTGGGGGTTGTGGTCATTCCGCTCCTTTTCGAAACACAGGCGGAGCCCTATTTTGGCAAAATTATTTGCGCTGCCTGTTCTGAAAATGCGCGGCAGGAACGGCTATTGGCCCGCGGTTGGACACCGGGTCAAATCCAGGGACGCATCGCCGCCCAAATGGCTGTGGCAGAAAAGATTGCCCGGGCGGATTTTGTGATTTGGACGGAGGGGGATCTGGAAAATCATTCACGCCAGGTGGATGCCATTTGGGCGCGCCTTTCCGGAAACTAAGAGCGCTGGGCTTTTTCTTGCTTCCGGAACTCGCGCTCGCGCTTCTTGATTTCGCTGCTCAATAGTTCTTCCGCAGACCATCCGCGCAATTGGGCGGCCGATGCCAGTTCAAACAATTGTTTTGCCAAAGCGGTTTTGGCAAGCCGCGATTTAGAGCTGCCGTTTGCGGAAGAACCGGGCCGAAGCGCCTTGCGCGCCTTTTTGACCAGCTTTTCCGCTCGCAGCAAGGCGGGCAGGTGTTTGGGAATGCCGTCAAATGCGGAGTGACGTGCCCGGCTGGTCCCGTGCTTTTCCGCGCGCTTGATTTTTTCCCAATTGGCCCAGACTTCATCCACATCTTTGACTTTAGTTTTTCCAAAAACATGCGGATGACGACGAACGAGTTTTTCAACCAACAACTGGCAGACGCGCTCAAAGTCAAACGCCTTTCGCTCGCGCGCCAGCTGGCAATGGAAAACGACCTGCAACAGCAAATCACCCAGCTCCTCCGCCATTTCGTGGTCGTCCCGTGATTCGATAGCCTCAATCAATTCGTAAACTTCTTCAATGGCATGGCGCCGCAGTGTCATATGTGATTGCTCCCGGTCCCACGGACAACCGGTGGGCGAGCGCAATCTGGCCATGACCTTAAGCAAATCTTCGATTGCGTATTTCTTCTTCATGTGGGGGCAATGGCAGACTTACAAAATGACGAGGTCGTCGCGATGCACCAGTTCAACGCGCGCTGGTTTTTTCCCTCGGATCTCCTCCGCTCCAAATTTCGCGATACCGCGCGCAAATTCCGTCCCGTCCACGTCGCAAATCCGGATGACATCGCCGGCGTCAAAGTCCCCTTCGCAGCGGGCGACTCCGGGAGGCAACAGGCTCTTGCCGCTGTCACGAAGCGCCTTTTTCGCGCCATTATCTACGAATAACGAACCTTTGGGATGATGAAAGAAAGCAATCCAGCGCTTGCGCCCCTGCAATTTGTTGGGCTGCGCGATGAACATCGTTCCTTCTTCTTCGCCGCCGAGAATATTCGCCAGCGCACCTTTCTTTTTTCCCGAGGCGATTACAAGGGGAATGCCGGAGCGTACCGCAATTTTGGCAGCCTCGATTTTGGATTTCATTCCGCCCACGGCCGTTTCACTGGAAGTTCCGCCGCCCAATTTTTCGATTTCGCGGTCGATCTTTTCGATGAGCGGGATTGTCCTGGGATTGGCTTTGCCAAAATTTTCCAGCACGCCGTCAACCGTTGTCAGGATGACCAGCAAATCGGCAGGCAGAAGCGACGCCACCAGCGCAGAAAGTTTATCATTGTCGCCAAATTTAATTTCCGCCAGTGACACCGTATCGTTTTCATTGATGATGGGCACGACGCCGCGACCGAGCAGGGTGACCAGCGTGTTCCGCGCGTTCAAGTGCCGTTCGTGGTGCTCCAAATCATCGTGCGTCAGCAAAACCTGCGCGACGGCCAAATCATGCTTTGCAAACGCCTCGGCGTAATGCGCCATGAGGCGCGGCTGCCCCACAGCGGCGCAGGCCTGCAATTCAGATAGCGCCGCCGGGCGCTTTTCGTAGCCTAAAATGCCCATGCCGGCGCCTATCGCACCGCTGCTCACCAGCACGATTTCTTTACCCGCTTTTTTTTGCGCGGCCAATTGCGCAACCAATTGTTCCAATTGCGCCGGATCGATTTGCTTCCGGCGGTCGGTCAGCACGCCCGTGCCGAGTTTGACCACCAGCCGGGCGGCGGATTTTAGGGAATCACGAGACACCTGAAGATATTAAAAGAAAAATTCGCCCTGCAAAATATTAAAAAATGCTGACTAAATCTGCAATCAACGGCTAAAGTGCCATTCCAATTAAATTCAAAATGCTTTGAAGCGCCGCCGAGTTCTGCGGTTTGCCAATAAAGGGATCAAAAAAATGATCGCTGCGCAAATCGATGAATATCGCCAGGCCAGTCAGGTCATTGGGGGATTTCACGTCGCGGATGACCCAATCATCGATGCCGATGGTTTGTTGCCGGTTGTTGCGGGGATCCTGCAGGTCGATGTATTTGACCTGTTTGAAAGAGACATTTAATTCATCGATCTGTTTGAAATCATAGCCGGTTTGCTTTTTGAAGCCCAGCGCGGGGGAGCCGGGTTTTCTTCCGGGCGCCTTCCCAAACGTAAGAATATTCGTATGCCCGCTTTGGCTCTTAACGATGTCCAGTTCGGCAAGATTGAAACGCAGCAGCGTCAGATGGAGTTGCTTTTTAGCGAGCGCAGCCCGGTTGTATTCCACATAAATATCCGGGATGTCCAGGAACGGCGTGCCGCCGAAACTGGGCGGATTATAAATTTTAAGGTCCCGAATCTCCATCGTCGGCTCAAGGAGGCCCAATCGGAAACGGCCAATCTCCGCGTCCATGCCGGTCTGTGCGCGGATGTTGTGCTCGATAACAATGCGTAGAATAGAATTAAGCGACAGCAAAAAAATCACCACGAGCAACACCGCCAGGATTGCCAGCCGCAACAGCCATTTGAAAACCCATCGAATCATAAATTACAGCGCCACGTCTTCCGGACGAACCTCCAGGCATTCGTCCTGGTCTTCCCAAACGATTGTGGCGTAATGATTTAGAAGCTTTGGCGCGAGGAACTTGCCCGCTTGTGAAAGAAATTTTTCTGCCTCTTGCGCGGCATTTTCGAAGGCGGAATCATAATTGCCGGAACGGCGGCGCTGGCGGTCGTCCCAGTGGGCCACGGCATGGATAGGTTCGTATTGCTGCGCCCATGTGCCAACTTCATCGCGAATTTCGTCGGGTATCTCATCGAATGGCACCAGTGTTTCGCTGCAATGCAAGCAGACCAGCCCGGATTCCCGTACGTCGCGTGTCAGCAACGGCAGAAAAGGCGCGCGGCAGCAGGAGGATTCCCCGTATGCCGCGGGTGGTGTGGCCAGGCGTTTTAGCCAAATGGAACGTCCGTGGCCGACTTGCGCCCCCAGCCGGTAAACCACCGCGAGAGGATGCGAAAAGCGCCAGGCGCGCCCTTCCATTTGTCCCAGCGTTTGGGCCAGCCAGCGCGCCAGCGTGAGGTCATCCCAATCGCGCAGGACGCGGCCGTATTCCTGCCAGAGCGATTCCAGCGGCGATGATTCCTGTTCAAGATCCATGCGCGAAATTTAACAGGAAAACGGAGGGAACAAAAAAGTTAAAATTTCTGCCAATCCGGTTTGTTTTCAAAAACCCAGCGGTAGTAACGTTTCATTTTCAGGCCGGGAGCCGCGGTTTCGTCCAGGCAAACCGTCACTTTGGGATGCAATTGCAGGGCGGACGCCGGGTTCATGGCTGTGATGGGGCCTTCCACCATGCCGGCGATGGCGCGTGCCTTTTTTTTGCCAAACGCGAGCAGCAGGCAATGTCGCGCTTCCATGATGATGCCGATGCCCATGGTGATGACATGGTGCGGTACCTGTGCTATCCCGCCAAACGCCTTCGCATTGTCCCGCCGCGTACGGACCGTCAATGTTTTCACACGGGTACGGGAGGCGAGGGAAGAGGAAGGTTCGTTGAACCCGATATGGCCGTCCTCGCCGATGCCAAGGATTTGCAGATCAATTCCACCGGCTTTGCGGATTTGCTTTTCATATTGCTCGCAAAAGGAGGGGATATCGCCAGCCATGCCATCGGGAATGTGGATATTTTTTTCCACGATATTGATATGGCGAAAGAGATTTTCGCGCATGAAGCTGTGATAGGAAGCCGGGTGTTCGGGCGAGAGGCCAACGTATTCATCCAGGTTAAAGGTGGTGACACCGCGCCAATTTAGCTTCATTCGCACCAATTCGCGATAGAGTAGCAGGGGTGTACTGCCCGTGGGCAGGCCCAGGACGGCGCGGGGTTTTTTGCGCAACAATTGCCCGACAATTTTTGCTGCCACGGCAGTAGCGGCTTCAGCCGTTGGTTGGATAATAATTTCCATGGAATAGAAAATGCCAAGGCCAATCATGCCTTGCGCTTTCGTCATTTCCTATAAGAAAAGGCAGGGAGACGCAAAAATAAATTCAAACGGGTTCTGGAAAGCGTTCAGGATTCTTTCTCCACGAACGATTTAAGATGGAAAGAATACAGACGATGGCAAAATCAACGGGGCGTTTCACCCGTCCAACCGCGAGATTTAATCGGTCGGATTTGGAACTGCGCGTATTTGCGAAAGCTCCGAGGCGTAAGGTGGCTGGCCAAACGTGCCGAGATAACTTGGGTCCTGGTAAAAATAAAAAAATCTGCCGCTGGTGCTAAAGGAATCGTCATAAGTGGTAAATTGGTAAAGGTTTTCAAATTTGACCCATTGAACCGAACCGCTGATGGCCAGTTGACTGCCACCGTCTGGGAAATTTGCACCGGTACGTTGATGGGGGACTTTACCGAGGGCGCCTTGCACCCAGCTCACCTGATTACCAACGCCCGTCGGGACGCCGCAAATATTTTCGGCTGCGAGCGTCCATTCTGGCTTGGACGTGCTGATTTTTACCGGGCTGGCCGAAGTAGTGGGATTCATACCATCCAAGGGATTCTCCCAATAAGCAATACCACCCAGATATTGATAGCCGATCTCCCATTGCGGCGGCGTGGTGCCGTTATTTAAAGAAACCGTCCCAACTCCTTCCTCGGGACATTCCCAAACGGATGGAGTCAAGGTATTCGTCATCATGATATTGACCGTCTCGGTCGCAACCGCGTCGTTGCTATTGATAGCATGTTGATTATACGGGCCTGAGGTACCATAGGCTTGGCCGTCCGCTGGACGGGCCGAAATCACAGTATCATTATTGTCCCCGGCATAAGTAATCATGCCGAGGCCGATTTGCCGAAGATTGTTGGAGCATTGAGTCCGCATCGCTCGTTCCTGTGCGGAATGCAGCACGGGCAATAAAACCGCCGCCAAAATGGCAATGATCGCGATGACGACCAGTAATTCAATAAGGGTAAAAGCCAGTCGCCTCTGCCGTGAATCTGTCGGGTTTCTGTGAAACATGGGTTATATAGAGAATAACTAAATCTCTAATGTTTTGAGAGATAATGCCATAGTATATGTGTTCTAGTTTAATACTACGTAGTTATCAATGCCATACCCCCCTTATGGGGGGTGCGAAAGTTTAACGCCGCCAAGAAGCCGGCTGCTTTGGCAAGCGTCTCCTCGTATTCTGCTTCGGGAATTGAATCAGCCACGATGCCGGCGCCAATATTAAAATACACTTTTTCTCGC
>JASHZU010000133.1 GCA_030042375.1 Verrucomicrobiia bacterium | reverse complement strand
ATTTGCCAGCTTCGACTGGCGACGGGGTGATTGTTGTTCATAAAGTGCACAAACATAGAGTTAGCACATTCGACTTTTCCAGATCTGGGTATCAAAATGCTGAGTGTGTCTATTCCCAGGAAAAACTTGTGCGAGAAGATGGCACAAATTCAATTGTCACCGCATCAGGTGAAGTTTACGAGTATCGTCGCGCCATAGATGTTCCCGTCACCAATGGATGGTTCGTGATTCAGATGAATACGAAATGATACAGGTGAACAAACATGCCGCCGTCTGAAAATATCGAACTGTCAGTGGCTTCAGGCCCGGACTCATGGGCCTCGCTCTCACGGTTTACCTCAGCGCGGATTGCCTTGGGCCGGGCAGGGGGGAGCTGGCGCACGCAAACGTTGCTCGATTTTCGGCTCGCGCATGCCCAGGCGCGAGACGCCGTTTGCCGGGAATTTGACATTGATTCCGTCGAACAACAGCTTCGCCAGTTGGGTTCTGAAACTGTGAGGCTTTCCAGCGGGGCGACGTCCCGCCCGGTCTTCCTGAAGCGGCCCGATTTAGGCCGAAAATTATCTGAAGAATCACGGCAACTTTTAACGCAACGCGCCGCGGCATGGTCAGGCCGGCATTTGGCCGTTTTGGTTTCCGACGGCCTTTCCGGCCTGGCTGCGGAAATACAGGCAGCGCCCACTCTGGCCAAACTCCTTCCAGCGCTGGCCAAAGCCGGATGGACCATTTGTCCCATCTTCGTCGTTCCATTTGCGCGCGTGAAATTACAGGATGAAATCGGCGCGCTTTTGGGAGCGCGACATGCGCTGGCACTGCTGGGCGAGCGGCCCGGCCTGGGCTCGCCGGACAGCCTGGGCGCATATTTTACCTACGAGCCGGCATTGGACAAAACCGATGCCGACCGCAACTGCATTTCCAACATCCGTGCGCAAGGTCTGCCGCCGGAAGAAGCAGCCAAGAAACTCGCAGAACTTCTTGTGCGCTCGGAAGAGCAGCGTTGCAGCGGAATCAGGCTCAAAGAGATTGTGGATTCCATCAAAGCTGTTGGACAATAATCCGTTCACAAACCCTTCGGGAACTTTGCGGCAACTCGTCGCTCTTATTCATGACCCAAATGAATGTCTGTCTTGCGAAACGGACATTGGCGTGCAAGTCATAGGTTGGCTTTAAGCGCCCGAGATTCGCTAAAAAAAGAAGGAGAAAATATGTTCGTATCTAAAAAGAGAAATGGTAAGAAGCCCGCGCGATGGCTTGTGGCCATGGTTCCCGGCTTGCTCGCGGCCGTTGCGCTTTTATCGCCTTTGGCCGCTTCCGCCAGAATCACTGTCAAACCGCCGTCCACTCCAGGTGATTTTCATGCCACGGCTGTCACTGAGACTAACATCTCATTTGACTGGAGCCCGTCCACCCCGGGCACCTACCCAATAAAATATTATGTCATTAATGAGCTGTCGCCATCGGATGGATTTAGCATAACCCTGGGCGATAATGTGACCAGTTACGTTTGGGACTTCGTTGCGGAGAGCACGACGTACACGTTTGAAATTTATGCGGTTGACTCCGACTATAATGTTTCGGCTCCGAGCGCGCCGATTACAGTGACAACACCGCCCACGCCAATTATACCTGCAGTGCCGGTCATCACTTCGACAAGTTCTACCCCGACCAATATCACTGTCAATTGGACGGAAGCGACGCCTTCGAGCGACCTTCAGGGATTTGACATCCTGATCAATGGCGGCACCTCTGTAGAACTAAACTCAGCCAATCCGGCCGAGGCTACATCCGCGACGATCGGCGGTTTGTTTGCGAATACAACCTATTCCATTGCCGTGGTCGCCGCGAGCGCCACCTTCGATTATGCAACGAGCCAGGTCGTTACCGCGACGACCACCGTTTCATCCAATAACATTCCGCCCACCGCTCCAACCGACTTGACCGTGACCTATGATCCGGACACCGGCCTGCCGGACCTCTCGTGGAATGGGTCGACCAGTCCGTATGAACCTTCAGCACAGATTCAATATTGGATTGTAATCGATGTTACCCAGTACGTTGCGGGCATTGGTGTTGAATCGACTCCCGTAATCGATCAAGGCGACAGTCCCCCTCCAGGCCAGACGTCCGCTCAATATCTATTCGCCCCCGCCCAGGGCACGTTCTCAACTTGGGTCATTGCCGTTGACCAGTTCGGCAATGTTTCGCCACCGAGCAATGTAGTGATGGTAAGTTATTCGAATTAGTTGGCGCGTTTTCGGGACACCCGCGAGTTCCTGTCTGGCCAATGGCATAAGCGGTGCCCGAACCAGAGAGGCCTGCTTCAAAAGAGCGGGCCTTTCTTTATTTCCATCCCGCCGTTAACCAGACACGGTACGGACTTTTGATAATTTGCTGTCACTCGCCGGTCTTTTCCTGCCCCAAAGGGAACATTTACTTTTCAAAGAAAACTTTATATTCTCTTCGGAACTTTTTGATGAGCAATCCCTCATATATAGCGACGATTTTTGGATGGATAAGTCGGCACGACAGATTCTTCAAGTTGTTCAACCTGAAAGAATAACAATATTGGTGAATAAAAAACGCCTGATGGCCCAATACTGTGTTAACATGTCTCAAATAGCTAAGGAAATGAGTCAAAACCTGTGATATTTAAAACAGAGGAAAGTACATGTGGAACCGGGTCACGACGTTGATCCCAAACAAGTAAACTTAATGGATCAATGAGTATGAGAAACTTAATAAGAACTTTTGTTGTCGTAGCGCTTATGGCGATTGGATTTTCGGCCAGGGCGCAGCTTGTCATTGGATCGGCCACTTACGTCGGCCAATCAGGCGGGTCAAGTACTCCCTTCGACCTGACCATCGACTATTCAGTGACTCAAACCGGCAGTTCCTATCTTTATTCGTATACCTTTTCGACCAGCCTCGCCGCGCAACTGCTTTCATTCACTCTGGGCGGATCGACCGACCCGATAGACACGCAGGGACTGGTTATCTCAGACTTTGGACTGACGGACACTGGGCTGGATGCAGTGTTGGACAATTCAGTGGTCTTTGGATGGGATGCCAACGCCGGTGTCACCAACGACACGGTGGCCTTTACTTCGCCTTTAGCCCCGGGGACAGCGACATTTACGATGAATGGCCCTGACATCCTCTGGACTTCGCCGCCCTCCATTCCAGCTCCCGTGCCCGAAGCTTCGACGATTTTCGCCGGAGCCATGATGCTTTTGCCGTTTGGCATCGGCGCATATCGGGCGATTCGCAAGCATCGCCGGCCCTAAATTTAAAGATGATGGGGCGGGTTTGTTCCATTCCCTGATGCCACTTACGAGCCGTCTCTGCCGTTCTTCATTTTTCATTTCCCACTGAAGGCGCGTTGGCTGACGATTGCAGAAAGGGCTGAGCGTATTGGGCCGTTAAATCAATGTATTGGTTTCCGTATTCTACGCTGGGTTCGATCTCTGTGCCCTCATGCCATTCGTTCCAGGACGTGATTAACACCCAATCCGGTTTGGCGGCCAGCGCATCTTCCCACAGGATGCGATAAACCTGCCCGTCTTTACGATCAGCTAGTCGACCCGGCTTGCGGATTTTGGTATCGTTGTAGCCCGGAGTGACTGGCACACAGGCGATATGTCCATATTGATGTGCCTGCTGCACCATATTGGAATCATACTGTGCAAAAAAATCGCGAAGCCCGCTGAGGTCATCCATTTTGGTATACTTGGCCACGCCCCACGAGATGTTGTATCGGTGCAGGCCGTCAAACATCCGCGCGTAATTAGTCTTGGGACCGTCCGCAATCAGGAGAAAATTTCCCACTTCGGCTCGTGTCTCTGAAATGATAGCGGGCCAGGCTGACTCCGGTATCTGTGCCAGGACACGTTCATAAATGAAAATCACTGGCCGGCCGTTCACCTTCAGGTAAGCTGGACTGGATCCATAATTTGTCACCATATAAGCCAGATCGCTGACCGCACCATCAATCTGCTCCTGCCCGTGGCCGTCTTCCTTTTCCCAATAGATGGCAGCAGTAAAATTTTTCTTTTCCGCGCAATCCAGCACTGTTTTAAAAGCCCGGTCCTCATAGGAATGCTGCCCCCACCACGACGAAATGAACCCGGTGATCCCGTTGGATTTGGCCAAATCAATTTGCCAATTGATCAAATTCGGGTCGCGCGAATTGTAAGGGCCTATCACCGGATAATCTGTTGTATTTTGGATGCTGTGCGAATGCACCTTACCCCAATGCAGTCCAGAGCCGTGCGAGTTCGTGCCGCCGTACCATGGATAATACATGACAAAGACCTGGTGGGAAACGCCCTGCGCCGGTGCCTGAATCAGGCTGCAGAACATGATGATGGCGAGGATGAAACAGCGCATAATCACAATCCGCATGGTGCTCTCAACCTCAGCTTTAATCAATCATCTTGATTCCAAACGGGATCGAAATGGTTAGCTGACATGACTGGGCCACTTGGCCCCGTCATCAAAAAGAAAAAACGCGCAAGCCACCCGCTCGCGCGTTGGTGAAATAATAAAAGGCTTAAGCCGTGCGGGAACGGCGGCGCAGCATGAGCAGGCTGGTCAAGCCGCCCAATCCGCCCAGCGCCAGCGTGCCGGGCTCGGGAGTGATTTGGACACCTGAGAGATCAACATTGTCAAAGCGCCAATTGCCGGAGCTGTTGTTATAAGCCGTGCCACCGGCATTTAAATCATCGGCCCCAGTCGAGGCATTAACAATTTCAAAT
>JASHZU010000132.1 GCA_030042375.1 Verrucomicrobiia bacterium | reverse complement strand
CGAAAAATTCGATGCGCAGCCCGTCCTCGCGCCCGGCCGGCCGGACTTCCACGGTATCGCCGCGCACGCGGAAGTTGCCGCGCTCGAAAGCAATGTCATTGCGGTCGTATTGCAGGCTGACGAGGCGGGAGAGGAATTGTTCGCGCGAGAGCGTGCTGCCGACGCGCATGGGAATAATCATTTCCTCGTAATCCTCCCTGCTGCCGATGCCGTAAATGCACGAGACGCTGGCGACGACCACGACGTCGCGCCGCGAAAAGAGTGAGCTCATGGCGGAAAGGCGCAGGCGCTCGATCTCTTCGTTGCGGCTGGAGTCCTTCTCAATGAAGGTATCGGTGCGCGGAATGTAAGCCTCCGGCTGGTAATAATCGAAGTAGCTGACGAAATATTCGACGGCGTTGTGCGGGAAAAAGCCCTTGAACTCGGCGTAGAGTTGCGCGGCCAGCGTCTTATTGTGCGAAATGACGAGCGTGGGTTTATTGATGTTCTTAATGACGTTCGCGACGGTGAACGTCTTGCCGGAGCCGGTGACGCCGAGGAGAACCTGGTGCGGCGCGCCGGACACGACGCCTTCGGTCAGCTTCGCAATGGCTTGCGGCTGGTCCCCGGCAGGTTTGTATGGCGCGACTAGGTCGAACATAGAAACCAATATAGCAGATGAGTAAAGTAACGTGCAAAATTAAGCGCAGTATGTTTGAGATTGATTTCAGGTAAACGCCACCTAATCCTCTAATTGGGCTGCAACAATGAAAACCGTATACAACATTCGAGACTACCCTGACCACATTGCTCAGGTTCAGGCCGCATCTCTTAGCTCCAAGCCGTTTGGATTAAAGGTCACGCATGGGCTATTTGGCTCAGAAGAATGGTGGCGCAATATCGAGACCGGTGTCATTCCAGTCATTCGATATGTTGGCACTATCACCCGATTATTTCGTGCCGGGATGCACAACGAATCAGAGTGCTTCGAGATCCTAACACAGGATGGCCAAAAATTTCAGTATGACTGTATTGCTACAGATCGGAGAGACCGGAAGCTTTACCGTGTAGGTGCGCGAGTCGAACTTTCTTTTGTGTTGCAGGAACTTAAACAACCGGTTCTCACGAGAGCAGGAGACGCGCATGATACCCATTCACGCAGCCTCATTGAGGCCAAAATAGAAACGGCCTGACCGTGTTCAGTGCCTTATAGATTCTGCACGTGCAAGCCGCACGCTTTCAAAAACAAACTTGTGAAACCCAGCGTCTTATTGAGAATAACCGCGATGCGAAAACTTTTGGCCGCGACACTCCTGTTGTCGTCACTCATCCTCTCACACGCACAAATGCAACCCGCCATTCCCCTTTGGCCGAACGGCGCGCCGGGCGCGCATGGCACTACGACTAACGATATCCCTACGCTGACGCCGTATCTGCCGGACCCAAAAATCGCCACGGGCGCGGCAATGGTCATTTGCCCGGGTGGCGCGTATATGCATCTGGCGCCGCATGAAGGGAATGATTATGCGCTCTGGCTCAACCAACACGGTGTCACGTGTTTTGTGCTGAGATACCGGCTCGGCACGGCCGGGTATCATTATCCGGCGGAATTCCAGGACGGCACGCGCGCGATTCGCTGGGTGCGCGCGCACGCGGCGGAGTATAAAATTGATCCGCACCGCGTCGGCCTGATGGGTTCGTCGGCCGGCGGCCATTTGACGTCCATGGTGGTGACGCATTTTGATGCGGGCGATGCCAATTCCGCTGACCCGGTGGAGCGCGAAAGTTCGCGGCCGGACCTGGGAATTTTGTGCTACCCGGTCATCTCGATGGGCGAGTATGCGCACAAAGGGTCAAAGGAAAGCTTGCTTGGGCCAAATCCTTCGCCGGAACTGGTCCGGGAAACGTCCAGTGAATTGCAGGTCACAACGAATACGCCGTCGTGTTTTATCTGGTGCACGTACGAAGATAAAACGGTGCCGATGGAAAACTCGTTGATGTTTGCCGAGGCGTTGCGAAAAAACCATGTGCCGTTTGCATTGCACATTTATGAAAATGGCCGGCACGGCCTGGGCCTGGACGACAAACCGCCGTTTCCCCATCCGCATCCCTGGGCGAACGATTGTTTGTTTTGGTTGAATGAACACGGATTTGTGAGCCGGGACGATTCAGTTGGGAAGGATTCGACTGCGCCGTAGATTCTTGCGCGGGGCCAGGAGTGAGCCGCGAGCATATCCGGCATGGATCTGTAAGCGGCAAACGACGAAGCCCTGCGAAAGAAGATCCAGCAGGCGCGCCTGATCCAATTGAATTGTTCCGGCAAGAAAATAAGTTTGGCAGCGGATGTGCTAACACGGCCCTGTAAGACGAATGTAAAATTAATGAAAAATTTTCGTGGCAGCCCTTGTGCAGGTGGGTTAGTCTCTGAAGGCTCACTTTTTGTACTTAATTAACTATGGCTACATTGGCAAAGAAATTGATAACGAGTCTGACCGACACGACTCTATTCATCCAGGAATGGCTTGCCAACCCGCAGGGCGTGGGCGCGGTCGCGCCGAGTTCCCCGCAACTTGCCAATGCGATGGCCCAATGGCTGCCGGAGGACCCGGAAAGCTTCGTGCTGGAGCTGGGCCC
>JASHZU010000131.1 GCA_030042375.1 Verrucomicrobiia bacterium | reverse complement strand
ACACCCCGGTAACGGTCATCATCGGAATAAATCGTCGTGTTCCATTGATCATGTGAGCGCATGGTCCCGAGAATCAGCCGCCCGGCTTTGGGGCAGGCTTCGGCCAGGGGCGAAACAGAAAAATTAGCCCGACCGGTGTCCGTGAGAAAGACCAACTCCCGCGCCGGTTGCTTCAAACGAAATCCGAGCGGCTGCCGCACGCGGCGATTAAAGCATTCGAATCCCTCAATCGCTTCCGCCATCTTATCGCGAATCTTATTGTAATCGACGGCGTAGTCATCCCATGGGGTCGAAGTGTTCGGCAAGGACGCTTTGGCAATCTCGGCGATGATGGCCGGTTCCGAGCGCAAATGAGGTGAGCAAGGCTCTTTCATTCCGTACGACAAATGAACCATGCTCATGGAATCCTCGACCGTGATTCCTTGCAGGCCTTTGCCGTTATGATCTTTCTCGGTCCGGCCAAGGCAAGGCAGAATCAGCGCATCACGGCCATGAATCAGGTGGCTGCGATTGAGTTTGGTGCTGACCTGGATGGTCAGATCGCATTTCTGTACTGCCGCAAAAGTGTACGGCGTGTCCGGGGCGGCCAGGACAAAATTGCCGCCCATGCCCACGAAGATTTTAACCTCGCCGCGCATCATCGCCGGGATAACGCGCACCGTGTCCAGCCCATATTCGCGGGGCGATTTGATACCACACGCTTTATCCAGGCGAGCCAGCCATTTTTCGTCCGGGCGATGGTCAATGCCACAGGTTCGGTTGCCCTGCACGTTCGAATGGCCGCGAATGGGGCACGGGCCAGCGCCTTCCCGGCCAATATTACCGCGCATTAACAGGACGTTGACCATCTCCCGGATGGTATCCACTCCATGTTCCTGTTGGGTAACTCCAAGGCACCAGGCAATAATCGCCGACCTGGATTTGCGATAGACTTCGCCGAGCTCATGGATTTTGGCCAGTTCAACACCCGATTGCCGCACCAATTCCTCCCACGACGTTTTTTCAACTAATGCCTCATAGGATTCAAAGCCGGCAGTGTAAGTCTCGATGAACTGCCAGTCGATCGCTTCACGATCCGTTTTGGCGGCTTCAAGGAGATGCTTGGCCACTCCTCGCATGAGCGCCATGTCCCCCGCAATCCTGGGCTGGACATTAAGTGTCCCAATCGGTGTCGAACGAAACAATGCCATGTCGAGCATTTCATGCGGAACGATTGTGCTCCTCGACGCGGCCTCGATGAAGGGATTCACATGCACGATTTGCGCGCCGCGGCGGTAGGCCTCGGCCAGGGACGTGAGCATCCGCGGAGCGTTCGAAGCCGCATTGACACCGAGGATGATGAGGCAATCCGTTTTTTGCCAATCAACCAGGTCGCAGGTTCCTTTTCCAGTGCCAATGGCGGCAGTTAACGCGCGACCGCTGGCCTCATGGCACATGTTCGAGCAATCCGGCAGGTTATTGGTGCCCAGTTCGCGGGCGAAGAGTTGATAAAGAAACGTCGCTTCATTACTGAGACGCCCCGAGGTGTAAAAGGCGGCTTGATTGGGGCTTTTAAGATTGCGGAAATATTGTCCGGCAAACGCAAACGCTTCCTCCCATGTAATCGGGACATACTTGTCAGAAGCGCTATCATAACGCATCGGCTCCGTGAGGCGGCCGGCATTTTCCAGCGCGAAATCAGTCCACTGCAGCAACTCAGTTACCGTGTGCGCGGCGAAAAAATTACGGTCGGCACGCTTCGAAGTCAGCTCCCACGTCGCATGCTTAATGCCATTTTCACAAATGTCGAGGCGCAGCCCCTTGCGATCATCCGGCCACGCGCATCCCGGGCAATCGTAGCCGCCGTTCTCGTGGTTCATCTTGAAGACCACCCGGGTGCCTTCGATGAGTTCGTGCTGTTTCATGAGCACCTTGGAGACACTCATGGCCGCTCCCCACCCGGCGGCGGGATGATGATAGTCCTCCTGGGAAAACGAACCGCCTGCATTGGGGCCAAAGCCAATGGCGGGTTTTGTTTCAACGGGTTTCTGCGCGTCCGATGGTTTGTTGTTTGCACTCATAATGCCGGTGCTAAATCCGAACGACCAACAATATCCTTGTCCTTATCGCCCGCACACTAGCACCGGTTTCATAGTTTGTATATAGCTCTTTAGAGGTAGTTATGGGCGAATGAATCTCCGCCAATCTTGCATGGCTCCATTAAATATTTGTAGGTATTCCGGAACACTTGAGCCGCTTGGGAAGCGGCGAAAGGAATTCGTTCCGCCCTGACGGAATCCCGCATATGCGGGATCGCATGGCGACCGAGCGAGCGGGCGCGAGCGAGTCAACAAGACACCTGCACGTTCGATCGCGGTATTCCGGAACTATCTCCTGACCCCCTTCCTTGCTAAATTGACCCCATGACAGTTCTGCCAACACTATCAGGTAGATCGAAGGCCCGCGCCATCATCGCCGGGGGTGCCGTCCTCGGAATGCTGTGGTCCTCAAGCCATCGTGCTCTGGCAAGCTCCCACGCAAAAAAGCCAAAATTGCGAAACGAACCCAATTTTTGATGTAAGTCTCTATGAATAAAAAAGATATGATGAAAACAAAATGATAAGACAAACTCATTCATTAAGCGGCAGACACCGTTTTAAGGAAAAAAGATCGTCTTTTTTTTCGGAAACTTAGGCACTGCCGGGCGCTTGTTTGTTTCATCAAAGGCAATTAACCTGCCGCCGTGAAAACTATTTCCTCCATTGCTGCCATGCAGCGGCTGGCCAAAAAATGGCGGCGCGCGAGCCTGGACATCGGCCTGGTGCCGACGATGGGGTATTTGCATGCGGGCCATTTGAGCCTGGTGCGTGAAGCGCGCAAACGCGTGGGCAAAAAGGGGAAAGTGGTCGTGAGTATTTACGTGAACCCGACGCAGTTCGCGCCCACGGAGGATTTTTCCAAGTACCCGCGCGATTTAAAACGCGACTTGAAAATGCTGCGTGAAGCCGGCACGGACGTGGTCTTTACACCGGAGGACAAAGAAATGTATCCGGACCGCAGCCCGGTGCCGGCCGGTTATAGCACCTATGTGGTTGAGGAAAAATTATCGCGGACGATGGAAGGGGTATCGCGGCCCACGCATTTTCGCGGCGTGACGACGGTGGTGGCCAAGCTGTTCAACATCGTCCAGCCGGACGTGGCCGTGTTCGGGCAAAAGGATTTCCAGCAGGCGGCCGTCATCCGGCGCATGGTGCGGGATTTGAATTTTGCGCTGAAAGTGATCGTCGCCCTCACCCTGCGTGAGAAAGATGGGCTGGCGATGAGTTCGCGCAATAAATATCTCGAAGGCGATTTGCGGCGGCAGGCCATCGTATTGCGCCGCGCCATTGATGCAGCACGTGCCGCCCTAAAAAAATCTAAAAAGATTTCTGCGGCCAAATTGAAAGCGGATGTGGAGAGGATTA
>JASHZU010000130.1 GCA_030042375.1 Verrucomicrobiia bacterium | reverse complement strand
AAAAGCCGAAGAACCCTAAAAGTAACTACGCCGTTCCCGGGATTTATATTTACGACAACGATGTTGTCGGTATCGCGAAAAATCTGAAACCATCCGCGCGCGGTGAACTGGAAATTACGGACGTGAACCTTGCCTACCTGAAGCGCGGCGACCTCAGCGTGCATCGTCTCAACCGCGGTTTTGCCTGGCTCGATGCCGGCACCAGCAGCAGCTTGCACGACGCCAGCGCCTATGTGCAGACCATCGAGAAACGCGCCGGCATCAAGATCGGCTGTCCCGAGGAAGCTGCCTTCCGCCAAGGTTTTCTTTCGCTGGCGCAACTCGTCAATCTCGTCAGCGAAATGCCCAAATGCGAATACCGGGAATATTTGACCGAGGTTATCGCTGAATCGAAAAGGGTAAAAAAATAGAATAGCCACGGATTACGCGGATTACGCAGATTTAAAAAATAATGGAACTGCTCTACAAAGATCTGACTGAAAAAATTATTGGTGCCGCGATGGAGGTTCATCGCGAATTGGGTTGTGGATTTTTAGAAGCACTTTATCAAGAGGCATTCGAACTTGAATTGAAATTGCGCAAGATTGAATTTCTTAGACAAAAGCCGCATCGGGTTGCGTATAAAGGGGTTGTCTTGCGTCATCCGTATGTTCCTGATTTGATCATTGAAAATAAGGTTGTCGTAGACTTGAAGGCTATTCGTGAAATTGGTGCGATTGAAGAAGCTCAAATGATCAACTACTTGAAGGTAACCGGCCTTGAAGTGGGACTTGTTATTAATTTTGCTTCCAGGTCTTTAGAATGGAAGCGTCTTGTCCTTGGCAAGGAGCCTTCGATAGATTTTAGAAATCCGCGTAATCAGCGTAATCCGCGGTTTAATAACGTATGATTTTATTATTAGGTGCATCAGGTTATATCGGCGAGGCCTTTGCCAAAGAATTGCAGCGGCGAAAAAAGGAATTTGTCGCGCTGTCGCGCAAGCAAATGGATTACACGCGCTTCGATCCTTTGCTGGAATTTCTCAGGTCGAAGAAGCCGGAATTTGTTGTTAACGCCGCCGGTTACACGGGAAAGCCCAATGTGGATGCGTGCGAAATCGCGAAAGCCGACACGCTGGCGGGCAATACGCTTTTGCCGCAAACCGTCGCCGATGCCTGCGCGGCCGCAAAGATTCCGTGGGGCCATGTGTCGAGCGGATGTATTTTCAGCGGTGCAAAAATCGCCGAGAACGGCAAAACGCATACCGAAAAAGATTTAACGCAGCCTGCATGGCGCACCCTCGCTGAAAAATCGCCGGAAAAAATCCACGGATTTACTGAAACCGATACGCCCAATTTTTCCTTCCGCGATTTGCCGTGCAGTTTTTACAGCGGCACCAAGGCGCTCGCTGAGGAAGTCATTTCCGGCGTTGGCCAAAGCTACATCTGGCGGCTGAGGATTCCCTTCGATGAGTTTGACAACGCGCGCAATTATCTGAGCAAGGTCCAGCGCTATCCGAAAATTTACGACAACGTCAATTCCGTTTCTCATCGCGCGGATTTTGTCAGCGCGTGCCTGGATCTTTGGGAGAAGCGCGCGTCGTTCGGCATTTATAATGTGACCAACCAGGGTTTTGTGACCACGCGACAGGTGATTGAACTGATTGAGAAAATTCTGAAGCCCAACCGGAAGTTCGAATTTTGGAAAGATGACGCCGAGTTTTATAAATTGGCGGCCAAAACACCGCGCTCCAATTGCGTCATGGACGTTTCCAAACTCCTGGCGGCGGGCGTTAAAATGCGCCATGTCAACGAAGCCATTGAAAGCTCACTCAAGAACTGGAAACCCGAATCGTCAACAAAATGAACCTTCTTATCACTGGCGGCGCGGGGTTTATTGGTTCAAACGTCATTCATCACGTCATTGACCGGCCCGAAGTCAAAAAGCTGGTCAATCTCGATTGCCTGACCTACGCCGGGCACCTGGCGAATCTCGCAAAAGTTTCCCGCCATCCCAAATACGTTTTCGAAAAAGTGGATCTGCGCGATAAGACGGAAACGCTTCGCGTCGTCAAACAGCACGGGATTACCCACGTCATGCACCTGGCGGCGGAATCGCATGTGGACCGCTCGATTTCCGGGCCCGGCGATTTTATCCATACGAATGTCACCGGCACATTTCACTTGCTGGAGGCTTGCCGCGCCTGTTGGGACTTCAAGTCAGACGTGCGTTTCCACCATGTTTCCACCGACGAAGTTTTTGGCTCGCTCGGGCCTACGGGATTTTTTACCGAGACCACTCCGTACGCGCCCAACTCGCCGTATTCCGCTAGTAAGGCCGCGAGCGACATGCTCGTGCGCGCGTATCATCATACTTACGGCCTGCCCGGGGTCATCACGAATTGCTCAAACAACTACGGCCCGTTTCAATTTCCCGAAAAGCTGATTCCCGTCGTCATCCAAAGCGCCCTCACGCGCAAATCCATCCCCGTCTATGGCGACGGCATGAATGTGCGCGATTGGCTTTATGTGCGCGACCACGCCGGGGCCCTTTGGACCGTTTTGATCCGTGGAAAAATTGGCGAGACCTACAATATTGGCGGCCATAATGAATGGGCGAATATCCGCATTGTGGAAATCATTTGTGATTTGATTGACGAATTTAAGCCGGAACTGGGAGGGCAAACGCGCAAGCTAATTACCTTCGTCAAAGACCGGCCCGGCCACGACCGTCGCTACGCGATTGATGCAGAGAAAATCCGCCGCGACCTTGGCTGGCTGCCCGAGCATCGGTTCGAAGACGGCATTCGCGAGACGGTTCGCTGGTACCTGGACAACCAGGAATGGGCAAAAACGGTCCTGGCGGAAAAAGTTTGAATGCCGGGGCAGGGAAGTTATCCAAGAGAAGGTTGAAACTCACCGCGGTGTGTTTTACAATAGGATAAGCCATTACGATACAGGCGCTTGTGATAACATGAATTCGTTTCTAAAATTTGTCCCGGCGATTTGCCTGTTCATCGCATTAGCTTTCAGCGCACCCGCTCAAACCAATTCCCTCGTCTGGCACCAAAATGAAGGCCGCGTGGATGCCAGCGTCCATGATGTGGCCCTTCTGCCGTTGCTCCAAAATATTGCGAAACAAACCGGCTGGCATATTTATGTCGAGCCGGATTCAACGCGCACGGTTTCCGCCAAATTCCAGGGCCTGCCCACGGGCGATGCGCTGAAGATGCTGCTGGGAGACTTGAATTTCGCTTTCGTTCCCAAATCCGACGCGCCGTCCGAGCTTTATGTCTTTCACACCACCATGAAAAATGCGACGCGCCGGGTCGTTGGGCCGGCGAAGCATGTCCCGAATGAATTGCTGGTGAAAGTAAAGCCAGGCACGGACATCAAAGCGCTGGCCAAAATCCTGGGCGCAAAAGTCACCGGCGAGATGGATAAATACGGCGTCTATCGTTTGCAGTTTGACAGCGACAGCGCCACGGACGCCGCACTCGCCCAACTCCAAAACAACAGCGACGTGCAGGCGGTCGATTATGATTATTATTTCGATCAACCGCCCAATCCAGAGTCCTTGCCGTCAGGCTCGGCTTCTTCGCTCTCGTTGCAACTCAGCCCTCCGCCGTCGTCCGGCAAAGTCATCGTTGGTTTGATTGACACGGAAATGAACTCGCAATCGCTGGGCTCCGATGCGGCACAGTTTATTCTTCCACAAATTAATGTCGCCGATGGCACATCATCGGATTCCGGACCGACTCATGGCGATGCCATGGCATCGCTGATTTTGCAGGCCATTCA
>JASHZU010000021.1 GCA_030042375.1 Verrucomicrobiia bacterium | reverse complement strand
CACCTGTCAGGAACAACGTAGTTGCCGCCGCAGAGTTGCTGACGACCAGGTTGGCGCTTCCACTGACTGAATTGGACAAAGCCAGGTTCTTGTTGCATCCAAAGACGCAGTTGCCACTGTTTAAAATAATCGGCCCCAAAAGGTCATTGGAATTGCCTTCACTATAAATGGTGTAATTCTGGCCGTTGCCGTTCAGGATAAAATTCTTGTTCAGGCTCGTCCCGCCCTGGTACATGCCAAACGTCGCGCCAACCTCCACCGTCAGGTTGCTGCCCGGATTGCCCAACCCCGTCGTGCCTTGCACCTCAAAAAATCCCTGCCGTACGTCAATGTCGGCCAGGTTCGTATCCACTCCCACGTCCACAAACACAATCTGGTTGCCGCCCACTTTGAACAGATTATAGGGATGTCCTCCCGTGCTTAAGACGCCCGGTTCGCTGCTCGTGCCGCGAAAATCCCAGCGTCCGCCGGTATTCCCGCTGCCGGGAATGCCTGTCCCAGCCCCGCCAATCGCCGTATCACCTTGCATGGTAACGAACACCAAATTGTCACTGGCATATTGATAACAGGTTGTGCTGCTGTTGATGATCGCGCCGTTGCTGTTGACACCCCAGCCCGAAACATAAATTTGTTTGAGACCAAGCACAAAGGTCTGGTTAGTATAGATCGGCCCGCCGATATCCATGGTGCCGCCATTGGTAATCGTCACGAAACTGTCGTTGGTCGGTCCAAAGGCAGAATTAGTGTTAACCTGCAACGTGCCGTTTTCAATCAGCGTGGGGCCAGAATAGCTGTTATTGCCGCTCACGATCAAAACTCCTGTGCCTTCCTGCGTCAATGAGCCCGTTCCCGAAATGAGGTTCGCACTGGTGATATTGTCAACACGATCATAGACCAGTGCACCGTTATCAGCAATTGCACCCGTACCCGGGCTGCCGTTATGGTCGCCATTGCCTATTTGCACCGTACCCGCGCTGATGGCCAGGCCGCCACTAAAATCATTGTAATTGCCACTACTGTTGGTCTCGTCAAGGATAAGCACATTGGTTCCCTGTTTGGTGAGTCCGGTTGTGCCGCTGATGCGTCCCCCACCCTGGCCGCTGGCACCCAGGTTATAGGCCAAAACGCTGTTGCTCACCGTCAAAGTGGAAGGCGTCAAAACGCCAATCAGGTAGATATTCGTCTGGCCGGGCGCACTGTCGTTAAACTGAACAATGTCATTTTGGCTGTATGTGGTGGAAACGCCATTGGTCTGCCAATTAAGAGAAACGGTATCCCAATTGTTGGGATTGCTCGGATCTGTGCCTGTCCATATCAGCGGGGTGGAAGTGTTTCCGCTGGTGATGACCAAATCCACGTAACTATTTTCGTTCGTAACATAGCCCGTGAAAATCGTGTTACCGCTGCCCTGCGGCAAAGAGCCCAGTCCGACATTAAATGCCCCGTTGAGGGTCGTGTAACTGATGAGGTGGATGACCTGCGGAAAACTCGAGATCTGCGGCAGAGACGCGATGTCGACGATGTTGGTTGTGCCACCGAGGTTCAACATGCTGGCGGTCTCATTGATAGTCGTGGTTGATGGAATGCCAAAGACCAATGTGGCGTTCGTGAGGGAAAATTGAGAATTGTCCCCCGCCGGGGCTGTTAAACCGGAAAGATTCAAGGTCGCGCTGTTTATAGCCACGAGCGCGCTGCTGTTAATGCTGGCTGAACCGATCAAGGCCAGCGTGCCGCCGTTCACAAACGTATCGCCAGTATAACTGTTGACACTCTGCAATGTCATGTTGCCACTGCCGGTCTTGATAATGCCGGTGTCGCCCTCGGAAGTGCCGTGAATCAGTGTGCCGCTGACCAGCAAATCAATTCCGCTGGCCGTGCCGCCGTGCGCCACGTTGAAACTAGTTCCCCCGCTTTGGCTGGGATCTACATCAAGGCAGGCAATGATAGAGGTGTTGATGCCGCCGTTGACGCTGACTCCACCATCCAAATCCCACGTGCCGTAGCCCGGAATAAGCTGGCTCCCTCCATCGGTCAGCGTACCGCCAGCTAGCGTCAAGAGGCCGCGAATATGCGTGCTGGTGCCTGTGTCGGTGCCTCCCCCACTGCTATAAGTGCCTAGGCCGGTGAGCGTGCCGCCGACATTGATGGTCACTGGCACAACGTTGCCGGAGGAGCTGCCGGTCAGCGAATTATCCGTGTCCACCTGAAGCGTGCCACCGTTGTTAATAATAATGCGGCTACTTTGATAAACGCCGCTATTGCCGCTGTTTCCAGCGTCCAACGCCAAAGTGCCGCCGTTTACAACAGTCGGCCCGGTATAGGTTTCTGCCGTGCTTAAGGTGACTGTGCCGCCGCCGTTATTGGTCAATGAACCGGTGCCGGAGATAACGCCGGAACAAGTGATGCTACTGCTGGTATTGAAAATGAGCTCCCCATTGTCAGTCACATTCACAGAACCCAGCCCGCCGCCATTGCCAACCTGAAATGCCCCGTTAATCGTCAATGTCGAACCGCTTGAACTGGTCAGCGTTCCCTCCAAAGTCAATGGATTGGCCGCATCGTTCACAAAGACGAGGTTGTTTGCAATAGCAACGGGCGTTGCCAAAACATCGCCCTGGCTGGTTGAGAGTTGCGTCAATAAAACGGTACTGGTGTTATTGAAGGTGAGCGAGCCGCTATTGGCAGCAATCGTGTAGCTCGCCACGCCATTGGCATCGCCAATTTGCAGAGCGCTGACAGTAATCGCCTGGTTTAGATCAATCGTTTGCGAGGCCGCGAGGCCGGCATTAACGACGGCCAATTCACCTTCGCCGTTGGGGAAACTGGAAACATTCGTCCAATTGCCGTTCAAATTCCAGCTTTGCGCCGCCGAAGTGATGCTGTTGGTCCAATCTGCGGTTGGCACCGCTTCGGCCGTAGCCGACGCCTGCGCAGAATCGGAACTTTGGCCAAATTGATCTGATGCAGTCACAACGTAATAATAAGTCGTGCCTGCAACAACACTGGTATCGATGTAATTGGTGGCCGCCGTGTTGCCAAGGGTAGTATAAGGTCCTCCACTCACCGTGGAGCGCAGCACGGTGCAATTGGTGGCGGCGACAGAATAATTCCATTGCAGGTCGATCTGCGCAAAGCCGGGCGTGGCCGACAAGCCGGTTGGCGCGGCAGGCGGGTTTACACCTGAACTGGTCCAGATTGAGATATTGGTGACAAACGTGTCCATCTGGTAGCTGTTTTGCTGGAGGTTTTGCTCATAAACGCCGTTCTTAAAATAATAATCGGTGGCTCCATTATCGCTTTCGGTGACGACCGGGCTTCCGTTAATCCATGCCCGGATGGTGTGGGTGGCAATGTTATGGTCCACGTTCAATTGGAACCACTGGCCGCCCATATTTTTAGCCAGTTCCTGCCCGGTGTAACCATTCCAAACCGAACCGCCGTCCTGGGAGAGCCAGATGAACATGATGGCCACTGGACCGTATTCATCCGATTGGGCATCACCAGTATGGTCCTGCATGATGCAATAACTGTTTTCGTTTGCAGGAGCTTGCAATGTGGCCTGATACTGAGCTTCGCCGCTGGTAAAGTCCGGATTGAATCGCATTTCAGTGCGCGGCAGCGTCGTATTACCCACTTCAAATGCGCCATCGTTGCTGTACACGAGGCAGTGATAAATATTGTTGGTAAACCAATAACGCTGGTCCTCGGCCGCGTTCGTAGGCCACTGGACATCAAAATTGAGAGTCTCCTTGGTCCACCCGGTTCCACCGATTTGAGCTTGACTGGCCAAAGGCAATGCAAAAACGGCAAGCGCAGGAACAATTGACCTGATGAGCTTACGCATAAAATGGTTGTTTATTTATGAATCATTGCAGCTCCAGCAGGTAGAATAGTTGCGCATTGCTGCCCACGGGATTAGTGAAAATGAAATTGCCGTAAGGATCGAACACTCCGGTATAAACCAAACTCCAGTTCGTTATCGGCAACGTAATATTCGTGGTCGTCAACACCAAATACGGCCAGCCTGCCACGCCATTGCTCCCGCTGAAAATAAAGTTGTTTTCGTTAATTTGAGTAGTGACAATTCGCGGCGACGGCGTCGGTGATGACACGACGCTCAACACGCCACTGCTCAACGTATTTGTGTTCCATGCCAGATTGATTCCGGGTATTGCCGGAACAACGTTGGTGAAAGCGCCACTGTAAGCCGCGGCGCTGAAAATCTTAAAACTATCGCCTGTGGCAAAAGAATTGGTCGCCAGATTTGTAATCACCAACGTCCCGCCGTAAACGACATTGCCAGCGACCTGCGCCAGAGAATTGGACGGCGACAACGATTTATTGATTGAGATTACCGTTGTGCTTGCCGT
>JASHZU010000129.1 GCA_030042375.1 Verrucomicrobiia bacterium | reverse complement strand
GCAAAGTGAAATTCCACGACATCATTGAAGGTGTCACGATGAAGCAGGAAACGGACGAGACCACCGGCCAGGAAGCCATGGTCATCATCGAGCACAAAGAAGATTTGCACCCGCAAATCATCATCAGCGATGACAGCGGCGAAGTCGTGGCGAATTATCCGATTCCCAGCGGCGCGCACATCGTCGTGAATGAGACGGACAAAATCGTCGCCGGTTCGCTGCTCGCGAAATCGCCGCGCAAGATGTCCAAGACCAAAGACATCACCGGCGGTCTGCCGCGCGTGGCGGAACTGTTCGAAGCGCGCCGTCCGAAAGACGCGGCGGAAATCTCGAAGATCGACGGTATCGTTGACTTCGGGCCGAGCGTTCGCGGCAAGCGCACCATCCTGATTAAGGACCCGGTCACCAGCACCGAGGAAGAACATTTGATCCCGATCGGCAAGCACGTCATCGTCTTCAAGGGCGACGTCGTGAAGAAAGGCCAGCAATTGACGGAAGGTCCCATGGACCCGCACGAAATTCTGGAAGTCCTCGGGCCGCAGGAATTGCAGGAGCACCTCGTGGGCGAAGTGCAGGAAGTCTATCGTCTGCAGGGTGTGACGATTAACGACAAGCATATCGAAATCATTGTGCGGCAGATGTTGCGCAAAGTGCGCATCACTGAACCGGGCGATACTACGTTCCTCTGGGGCGAGCAGGTGGACAAACTGGAATTCGAAGCCGAGAACGAGCGCGTCGACAAGATGGGTGGTAAACCCGCCGAAGCTTCGCCGGTGCTCCTGGGCATCACCAAGGCCTCGCTCGAGACGGACAGCTTCCTGAGCGCGGCAAGTTTCCAGGACACGACCCGGGTGCTGACCGAAGCGGCGACGCGCTCCAAAGTGGATTCGCTGCGCGGCTTCAAGGAAAACGTCATTATGGGCCATATCATTCCCGCGGGCACGGGCTTCGATCATCACCGCAAGGCGTTGCTCAAGCCGCTCGTGGAAATCCCGGATGAACCGGAGCCGGAACAACCGGCCGAGGAACCCGCGGTCCCGGCGGAAAATCCGCTGCTGGCGTAAACGAAACTATTTAAACGCAAAGGCGTTCGAGAAATCGAACGCCTTTTTTATTTGATTTAGAAAATTTAACGTTCAGATTGCGTGTTTATGGCGTCGCCCAACGAATATCACGGCTATGTAAAGCTTCCGAAGAAGAAGTTAAAAAAAGGTTTAATCCGGGTTAATTTCAACGGGCATATCGATTCACGTCCTGAGGGCACAAAGTTGGAGGGATTCTCACTGCGGATGTTTATCCCGGGAAAGAACCCTGGTGATGATCACCCGGAGATATGTATTACGCTGACACCCGAACAATGGCTGGATTTGATTGATGCGATGAAAGCGGAATTTGAATCGGTCCAGAAGGCGCGCAAAAATTTTGAAGATCTGCAATGACGGCGTCACTGCCTCGTTGGATCTCTATAACGTTAATGTTGACCTTTAAGTCTTTCACTATCAACGATGTAGACCCTTTTGCAAAAATGTTGACCTTCGTGTTGACCTTTAAGTGATTGATTATCAGCGATGTAGACCTTGTTGACCTCTATACGCGATATATACATTTCAGCAGGTGAACATTCTGTGGGACACCTTGTCTGATGGGTATGAAGAAAACGACCCTCGGTATACGCGCCCGGCAATATTGGCGGAAGGAAATCCGGCCCCTTCTCATCCTGGCAGTGATCCTCTTTTCGATTCGTTCCTCACTCGCCGATTGGAATGACGTGCCTTCCGGTTCCATGAACCCGACGATTATTGAAGGCGACCGTCTTTTCGTGAATAAGCTCGCTTATGACCTGAAGGTGCCCTTTACCACCTGGCACATCGCGCAATGGGGCAACCCGCAGCGCGGGGATATCGTGGTGTTTTTCTCACCGCACGATGGCACACGGCTGGTGAAGCGCGTCATTGGGCTGCCGGGTGACACGGTGGAATTGCGGAATGACCAGTTGATTGTTAACGGCCAGCCAGTGGACTACGCTCCGCTGAGTCAGGAAATTTCCGGGCAATTACCCGAGGCCGAACAACAGCAGAGCCTCTTTGCCACGGAACTATTGCCGTCGCATTCCCACGCGGTGATGGCCATCCCCGGCATCCCGGCCAAACGGACTTTCGGCCCCGTGACGGTGCCGGCAGGCCATTACTTTATGATGGGCGACAACCGCGATAACAGTTTCGACTCCCGTTACTTCGGCACGGTGGAGCGGAAGGAAATCGTAGGCAAGGCGGACGATGTGGTTTTCTCCATCAATAAAAACGACTATTGGCTGCCGCGTTCAGGACGGTTCTTCAAGGCGCTGAATTAAATTTTACTATTCCGCGCCGATAATATTCTTCGAATTGGCCACGGTAAATTTTGGGCCGCTGGCCGGATTGATAACGACATTGCTGAAACTGATTCCGGTAGCGTTATCAACTGTCACACCTTCACGGGCAGAAATATTACAATTTTTGAAGCTGACGTTTTCGATCGGCGAATTCGCCAGGCCAGCAATCGTGATGGCCGTCGCTGCATTCTGGCAGCGGATATTTTCGACCACGACATTTTTCAGCGTCGGTAGAACGGGCGCCGGTGTGCCGTCGTTGTTGACCGTGTAAGCAGTCGTGATGCGCACGCCAGTGCGGACTTTTGACTCGGTCACATTGCGGAACGTCACGTTCTCGACCGTGCCGCCGCGGCCCGGACTGCTTTTGATATCCAGGCCTTCCCACGTAGTGCCGCTGATTTTGCAATCCGTCACCAGCACATCCCGCACCGAGCCGGACATTTCACTGCCAATAACGATGCCGCCATTCGAACCGTCCACGACACAGTTGGTCACGACGATGTCCTCGGTCGGTTTGGCAATCGTATAGCCTTCTAAATTTTTTCCGGATTTGATAGCGATGGAATCGTCGCCGGTATGGAAATAACAATTTTCAATGAGCACATGGGTGCAGGAGTCCGGGTCAATGCCGTCGCCGTTCGTGATTCGTCCGCTCGAATTTTTTGAAATCAATCGCAAATGGTTGAACACGAGATGATCGCTATACATCGGATGGACCGTCCAGGCCGGCCCGTAACTCACGGTCAAATTGCTGACGGTGATGTTCTGGCCGTTCATGATGCAAATCACGCGGCCGCGTGTGCGATTGCCGGAAGCCTTTTTCTCCGCGGCGCCGAG
>JASHZU010000128.1 GCA_030042375.1 Verrucomicrobiia bacterium | reverse complement strand
CTTTGGTGGCCGCGAGCTGGACTTCGCGCATGGGTACGCGGACATCGGCGTGGATTTTGCCGGGGATGTAGACCTTTTTGGAGTTGGGCAGCTGGTCGCTGCTGTGCGGCTCAAACGAACTTTTAGTTGCGATCATAATTTCGCGAAGAGCCGGAGAGGACTTTCCTTGCGCCGGCATTATCCGGTTCAAGTTAACGGGTCATCGGCGCTTTCGCGGCGAACTCTCAGCGCCCAGCCCTTTGCGAAAGGGGGTTGGGTTTGGCTCCCCGATAGGTAAGAAGTTAGGCGCTGGCGATGATGGCGTCAAGCCCCGTACCGCCCATTATGGCCCGCCTGCCCCTGCCGAGGCGCCTTCAAAGATATTGCCCATATAAGTTGGTCTACGCGAGGGGGCGAGCCAGACGCGGTCGCTCGGCTGGTTCCAGACCCAGAGGCTGCCATCGGCGGCGAGGGCGAGGGGTGAACTGGCGCTGAGACCCCCGGTGCCGCCCGGTGGTGTGATGAGTGCTATCCAATCAGACTGATTGCCCAATTGAATGGGCCGTACGATGGACGCCCAATTCAAGCCGGGGCCGAGATTATTGAAAGGCGGTGGTAGTTTCCATTCCCAGAGCGTGCCGTCGCTGCGGATGGTAAAAAAATGGTTATAGGACATATTGCCAACTGCCGCCAGGGCTTTCCATTTGGCATTTTGGCCAAAGGGAACGCTTTTGACAGGAACAAGACGGCCGTTTTCCATTTGGGCACGAACGAGCAGGCCTTTTTCCATTAGCAGTGTCCCGGCAGGTGAAAATGACAAGTCACCGTTTGCAGAGAGTTCGACAAATCCGAAGCCGAAGTTAATTCTTTGAATTGCAGGAATAAAATTCGATTGGCCGGGCATTCGAGATAAATGGGCTGTCGAATTTTTGTTTTTTGTATTGAAGGCTATGCCCCAAAAGCTGCCGTCTTTTTTTTGCACAACGGGGCTTCCCATTCCAGGATTTGGAAAAATTGCCGCGCAATTGGTTGCCCCGCCGACGGGTTGGGGCGGTTGGTTAAGATTCCCTCCCCAAAACCACAATGTCCCATCATTCTTCCGGAGGAAAAGGTGGGACAACCACCAATAGGTCCCGCCTTCAACCTGGAGCCAATTTGTATCCGTGCCCACTCGTGCCAAATAGCCTGAATCCGGATTGAAGCGCCACAAGGTCCCGTCTGATTGAATCCCGGCGAACGAGTCACCATATGAGGCAATGGAGAGCCAGTTTGAGCCGTCGATAAATTGCGGATTGAACGAACTTAAGAACATAAAATTCGTAAGGCGAGCCTGTTCCGTCCATAATCTTCCGTCAGGCAGAAGAACGGAAAAGGCGCCGTCCCCGATGGAGACCTTGGGCGGGTTGGCGAGGCTTAACCGCGCCGGGCCGTGGGCCGATTCAGCCGGCAGGAGCAATTCCCAGGCGCGAAAATAAATGGCACAGGTCAAAACATGAATGGACGCAAGGGCGGCAAAAAGGGCAATGAGATTGCGCCGCCAGAGCCTGGCATTTTCGTGCAGCCATTTGAAGTTCCACCAGGCCAGCCAGCCAAGGGTGAGTGTTAAAATCGGGACGCTCAAATTATCTTTGAGCACTCCGAATCCAAATGCCCGCGGGGACAGGAAAGCGTCCGCGCGAAAAGCATAGATACAGACAAAGACGATGACCGCCAGACCGATGGCCTGGAGGGTCGAGCGCGCCAGTGAGGAGGCGTAAAACGAAATAAAGAACAGCGCCGCGACGATAGGGAAAACCCCATAGTCCGTGAAGCTCATCTCCCAAATCACAAGCGGTCCCGCACCTAGCGCGAGGCTCAAAATCAGGGCGACTGAAAATTTGATGAGCAGCTGCGCGCGGCGCGAAGCGGGCAGGCAGAGCTGTGATTCCACGATGCCGAACCGGCGTTCTTCAGCGATGGCGGCGCAGCCAATCAGCAACGGCATCAAAAAAAGCAGCATCGATATGGGCACGAACCAAATGATGAAAAAAATGTCCCGGATGTACGGATCCTCGAAATGGGGATGGATTAACTGGGTGAGAAACGATGCCAGTTGCAGCACCACCAAAAGCGCGGCGATGAGAAGATTGACCTGCTGCAGTTGAATTTCCTTCCAAACGAGAGTCGAAAACCAACGGCCCGGTCGTGATGAAATAGAGGTTAGCTTTGCTTCAGAAACATTTCTTCGCCACCGGAAGGAAACGAATCCGCCGGTCCATGACGCGTCCTGAGCGCGAAGAAACAGCCGGCGCGCCCAAAAAAATCCGGCCACGGAATAGGCGAGTAAGGTCCCTTCCGTGACCTGGTCGAAGACCTGCTCGTTCCATTGATAATAACCTGCAAAGATGCCAATCCAAAACATCAGAAATGCCGGGGCCAGAAATATGACCGCGAACGCCGGCAGGACTTGCCGCAGCAGCAGGGTGGCCCAAAGCGCGCCACTAATCATCGTGGCTCCCGCCAACGCAAGATCCCCAAAGGCGTGTAATTCAGTTATAAAAACCGGTTGGAGATAGAATGGCGCCGGGAAATATTCCAGCCGGGTATAGTAGAATCCGCGCTCAAATGCCCAGGCGAGCAAAATTAAAATGGACGCGTAGGCGAGGGTTTTCATTTTCACCGCCCAGATGCGGCGGCGTTCCATGGGCTGGGACAATAAGGCCGCGAATGAGCCGGAATAAAATTCCTGGCCGAAGGAGGCCATCCCCAGAAAGACA
>JASHZU010000127.1 GCA_030042375.1 Verrucomicrobiia bacterium | reverse complement strand
AAGCGCTTTCGGCCGTGGTGATGGCGTTGGCAATGGCCGTGCCGCCTTCGGATACGGAGTTGATATCGAGGTCCTGTACACTTTGTTCGAAGGCGGTGTCGTCCACCGTCAGCGGACATTCCAGAATCGCCTGGCCGGCGAAAGCGACGAGGCCCAGGCGATCGGATTTGGCGTCCTGCATCAATTCGAGCGCGGCCAGTTTGGCGCGCTGCAGGCGGTCGGGCGGAATGTCCTGCGCCAGCATGGATTTAGACGTGTCCACCGCTACGACGATGTCCAGGCCGTTTTCCTCGACTTCCTGCAGGTCATAGCCATATCGGGGCCTGGCCAGCGCGATAATCAAAAACGCGGACACCAAAACGAGGAGGGTAAAACGAATTTTCCGGCGCTGGGGTGAAACGCCGATCGTCAGTGCGGAAAGCAAGCGCGCCTCGATAAATTGCGCCAGCAGTTTCTGCCGTGAACGTTCGCGCCACCAGAAGAACAAAGCCAGGGCCGGGGGAACGACCAGCAGGAGCCAGAGCAGATTGGGATAGGCAAAACTCATGGCAGCCTCCGGAAAATGGTTTGTCCCAGGATGATTTCGAGGAGCAGCAAACCGACGCCCAGCAAAAGAAACCGGGGGAACAGTTCCTTGTACTGCGTGTATTTGTTCACGACCGCTTCCGTTTTCTCCAGCTTGTCGATTTCATTGTAGATGTCCCGCAGTTTTTCCGAGCTGTCGCCGCGATAAGACCTGGCGCCGGTCATTTGCGAAATTTGTTGCAGCGCGTCCAGGTCCGGCAAATATCCCGGCGGCAGGCCCATGCGCTCGGCGATTTCGCGATTGCCAAGGCCGATGGTGTAAATTTTCACGCCCAGCGCCTGTGCCGCCTCCGTGGCCGTGATGGGATCCATTTTCCCCGAATTGTTGGCGCCGTCAGTCATCAGCACGATGATTTTGCTTTTGGATTTCAAATCGCGCAGCCGGTTCAGCGCGGTGGTGATGCCATCGCCGATGGCCGTGGCATCTGAGTTAATCGTGCCGATTTGGAGGCGATCGATATTGGCGAGCAGGTAGTCATGGTCCAGCGTCATCGGCGATGCGATGAATGCCTGCGCCGCAAAAACGACCAGGCCGATGCGGTCGTCGGGTCGTTCCTTGACGAATTTTTCCAGGACGGCTTTGGCCATGTCGAACCGGCTGACGCCCTCGCCGTTCACAATATAATCCTCCGTGGTCATGCTGCCGGACAAATCGAGCGCCACAACGATATCAATGCCGCTGGCTTTCACTTCGGTAGTGCTTCTGCTGTACCGCGGCTGGGCGAGCGCGACGATGAACGACGCCAGCGCCAGCCAGCGCAACGCCATTAAAAAAGCTCCCGCCCGTGAACGGCGCAGGCCCGTGAGACCTTCCACCAGATTCAAGGACGAATACAAAAACGCCGGCGTAGAGCCGCGATAGCCTTTGAGCCACGCAAATAAAGGCAGCAGCAACAGCAGCAATAGAAAATATGGATGGGCCCAGGTCATTTACGATTGGCGGTTGGTGCGTGCGGCGGAGTGGCGTTAGTGATTTCCGCCGGCTCGGTTTCTTCGACAAGCCGGATGGCTGATGAGTGCAACTCGCGCAATTCATTTTCGCCCGGTTCATATTTGGCGAATTTGACGAGGTCGCAGCTTTCCAAAAATCGTCCCAGGCTTTCTTTTTGGTCGCCGGTGAGCAGGTTTGTCTCGCCCAATTCGCGGAGAAATTCTTCGGTGGTGCGCTCGGGCGCGTGGAAATTAAACCGCTCTTCGAGGTAGTGCCGGACGGTATCGGACACCACGATGCAAAATTCTTTGGGCTGAGCGATGAGTTCGAGCGCCTTTTCCAAGGCCTGTTTCGCGCGAATGTGCGCGGGGATAGGCGGGACAATGGGAACACGCGCGCGCGCTCGCATCCAAAGCCACAACACGAGCAGCACGATTCCCAGGACGGCCAGCGCGCCGAGCGTGAGCCAGAGCCAGAGCCACGGGTCCGGGATATTGATCGGCGGCTTGATGTCGCGGATGTCGGTTCCGTTCATTATCCTCTCAACCTCCGTTTTTCGCGCGTTTCAAAAAAATTCCCCAGCGCGGCGCTATAAGGTTCGTCCGTGCGTAACTGGATGGAATCAATGCCCGAGGAACGGAACTGCCGCGCCAGATCGTGAAGTTGCTTCTGGCGGCGCAAGGCGAAGGCGTCGCGGCTGCTTGGGTCTGAAGTATTAATTTCCAAAATTTCGCCGGTCTCAGCGTCTTCGAGAGTCAATCGGCCCAGCGCGGGCAATTGCATTTCGTAACGGTCGGTGATTTGCACCGTCACGACATCGTGCCGGCGATTGGCAATGCGCAGCGCGGTCTGCACGGGCACCGGCAGCGCGCCGGATGTTTCCGGCGTTTGAAAATCCGAGATGACTACGGCGATGGAACGATGCGGCAGGACGCGGCCCATAAATTCCAGCGCATTGATTAAATCCGTCCCGCGCTTGCGCGGCTGGTAATAGAGGACTTCGCGGATGACACGCAGGACATGGCCGCGGCCTTTGCGCGGCGGGATGAATTTCTCCACTTCATCGCTAAACAAGAGCAGGCCGACTTTGTCGTTGTTGCGAATAGCGGAGAAGGCGAGTACGGAAGCGATTTCCGCGGCCAGCTCGCGTTTGGATTGCGCGCGTGAACCGAACAAACCGGAGCCGCTGACGTCCACGACGAGCATAAGCGTGAGCTCGCGTTCCTCGACGAATTTTTTGATGAAGGGATGGTTCATGCGCGCCGTGACGTTCCAGTCAATCGCGCGGACATCATCGCCGGGCTGATACTCGCGCACTTCGTCGAAGTTCATGCCCTGGCCCTTGAAGACGCTATGATACGCGCCCGCGAGCGATTCGGTCACGAGCCGGTTCGTGCGGATCTCGATCTGACGGATTTTTTTGATGATTTCGCGGGGGATCATTTCAAGGAAGAATTATGGATGCAGAATGAAGGATTCATCGCGCCCAGCCGGTACTATTCTACATTCATTTCTCACGGCACCGGCAGTTCATCAAAAATTTTCTGGATGACCGTCTCGCTGGTTTTTTCCTCGGCCTCGGCTTCATAAGTGATAGCCACACGGTGGCGCAGCACGTCCATGCCGATGCTTTTAACGTCCTGGGGCGTCACATAGCCGCGGCCTTTCAGGAACGCGTAAGCCTTGGCCGCGAGCGTCAGGGCAATCGTCGCGCGCGGCGATGCGCCGAGCTGGATGAAATCCTTCACGGCGATTTTATATTTGTCCGGCTCGCGCGTAGCGCAGACCAAATCCACGATATAATCCTTCACCTTATCATCCACGTAGATTTCGTTGATGACGGCGCGGGCCTTGAGAATGTCTTTGGGATCCACGACCGCTTGCGTGGTTGGCGTGTTGGTTGTTCGAGCCATTAAATCGAGGATTTTTCGCTCTTCAGCGCGGTCGGGATATCCGATTTTCAGCTTCAACATGAAGCGGTCCACCTGCGCTTCGGGCAGGGGATAGGTGCCTTCCTGCTCGATGGGATTTTGCGTGGCGAGCACCAGGAAGGGCTCTTCCAGTTTGAAGGTTTGGTCGCCGATGGTGACCTGTTTTTCCTGCATGGCTTCAAGCAGGGCGCTTTGCACTTTGGCGGGGGCGCGGTTGATTTCGTCCGCCAAAATCAGGTTCGCAAAAATCGGCCCTTTGCGCGTGGTAAACCCGCCGGATTGCGGGTTGTAAATTTGCGTGCCGATGACGTCAGCGGGCAACATGTCCGGCGTAAATTGCAGGCGGGCAAACTTCACGCTGATGCAGGCCGCCAATGATTTGACCGAAAGCGTTTTGGCCAGGCCGGGCACGCCTTCGAGGAGAACGTGGCCGTTGGCCAGCAGGCCAATCACCAGCCGCTCGGTCAAATAGTTCTGGCCGACGATGACTTTTCCCAGTTCGTTAAACAGCGGGTGCGTGAACGCGCCCGCTTCCTTGACTGCTTCGTTAATTGCAGAGATACCTGTGTTCATGTTTTCGTTTTTCTAGAAAAATGGACAACCAGATTAAAGACGTGTTCAAAGTAGAAA
>JASHZU010000126.1 GCA_030042375.1 Verrucomicrobiia bacterium | reverse complement strand
GATTTATACAAAACAGAAAGGGGAATAAATCTTCAGGCAAGCTTTTACCGACAGGATGACCGCCAAAAAAAATAAAATCAGACCGGTCGTTAACGACCGGTCTGACAACAAAGAAGAATATGAAAACTAGCGGCTTTTAGGCCGTGCGTTCTTTGCGAATCGCGCGAATCGCGCCAATGCCCAGGGGCAGAAGCATCAAAGCGCCAGCGACAACCGTTGAAGTTTCCGGAACGGGAACAGCGATTAAACTATCGGGTACGCCTGAGTCACCAGTAGCCGTTGCCGACCAAGCAACGGAGGGAACTCCATCGTAGGCGCTTCCTCCACCAAGTGTAGGAGCAAAGTCAGACGTAAAGCTCAGCTCTTCATAAGTATCAATACCGCCCGAGGTCGTAAACGTCGGGTCGCTCCAGCTAACAACCCCGGAAGAGTCCGAACCACCTTGGCCTACGGCCAAAACATAATTGGCATCGACCGAGAATCCGAGCACCGGATTGCTGGAGGGGTCGGAAAGAAAATATTCATAACTATAAACGCCTAAGTTGTCAAAAACGTCGTATGTAATTGATAAATCAGGCGTCGGGCCTGTGCTGCCAGTATTGACCCAAGTTGCAGTTCCGCTTAACACAAGCTGTGCTTGTGCAGAGTAGCCGATGGCTAATGAAGCGACACCAGCCGCTATTAATGCTATTTTTTTCATATTTGTTTAGTTTCTTCTTTGTTTTGTTGCTGCTTTGTAATCCGAGTTAGGCCACACAGCCGAACTCATTTTCAGTTTCTACGATCCCACAAGAGGGCCTCAGATATCTATCCCATGGCGAGACATCTTCACTCGCATTTGGGACATTAGCCATATCCTCAATCTGACCGCCGGATAAGGCTAAAAGTGATACATCACTTCCCTCTCGTAGCATGGACGTTTTACCATGAGTTGGCAGATGGTTCTATAGGGCCACGGGACATGTTTATACATCTTTTGGCCTCATTTGCGGCCAGAAATGGCTGATTTTAAAGCCATACGGCTGATGAAGGGTTAAAATATTCCGGCGCCATTGGAGTCGCCCTGACTGAGCAGCAAAAACTCCTCATTCAAAAAAAACTCAACTTTGTGTATCCTGGCCCAAAGTGTTCCTTTTAGCATGCCCGGAAAGCAGTCCGCCCAAGGGCTGTCCTCGATCATTCTCGAAGTTTTTTGGCAGTGGTTTGAATTCATGGAAACAAAAAAGCGATAACACGGCAGTCCGCATTATCGCCTGGTTGCTTAAAACAAAATTATTTTGCCAAATTTTTCTTCCGGAGAGCGCGAAAGCCGCTCACTCCAAGCGGGATTAAAAGCATGGCCCCGGCCGCTAATGTGGCAGGTTCCGGAACGGGACAATAAATCAGTTGATCCTGATCATAGACGGTGCAACCGTTGACCTCGCTGGTAAGATTAAGGACTTCCACTCCGTAGTTGCTTGCACCCGACGCGGTGTCGCTTTCTTCAGCTCCCGCAAGGCTTCCAAATTTATCCTCGACAAGCTGTATAAAGGGATCGTTGCTGGCGGTATACGTATAAATCGAGTCACGCGTTTGAGTGGTGGTGCTGGTCCCAAGTTCCCCTTGCAAATACCAGATGGCGTCCTGAAGTTCGTCGGCGGATAATTCACGCCCCATACCTGTCGTGTTGTTGTAACCCGGGGTGTAATCATAGTCCGCCCCGCTCACACTATAACCTGCAGCGTTCGCCAAACCCCCGGTGACAAATTCCATGTATAACCAGGCAACGCCCACTGTGAGGGGAGAGCTTCCACTGCCGTTGACAATGCTTGGGCCGACCGTGGCGCTGTATGGAGTACCGGCAGAAATGGTTTGTGCCATCTCAACGCAAAACGTTTCAATTCCACCTCCCGTCGTGACATTGGAACCGTAATGGGAAGTAACGTAGCTGGAAAAACTATTATTTCCTGAAAGGACCGCCGTGAACTCACCGCCGTAACTGTTAGGGTCACGATAACCGCTGGTCAAATTCAATGTAACTGTGAGATTTGTTTGAGCAAACAAGCCCGTCGCCACCATGGATGGCACCGCTATCGCCGCCAATAACTTTGTTTTCTTTCGCATTATCAAACTTCCCTCGACGAGAATTCACAGTTTATACCCTTTTTGCGGATTTTAATCTAGTGGGTTGCGGGACATGCCAATTCAGTTTTGGGTCGTAAAAAGAAGCTGGTAAGCCCTTTATCAACTCAATTTGACTGCCTTTTTCAGATTTTTTTTGAGCCTTAAGGGCTCATGGCCTGCTGGAATAAAGCCCGCTCTTCAGGCAGCAGCGGCCCCCGGACTGAAAGTTCCAAGTATTTATCGGCTTGGGCATCGCCGACTGCCTTTAATATAAGACCATAGTATCCGGCGGTCGAATTATTGCCAAGGTCTTTATCTGGAATGGTTTGCATGACTTTGAGGGCGTCAGAATTCTTTCCCTGAAGATAAAGGGAAAATGCATAAGTACATGCATACAAGTAATTTGTGGGTGCCGCTTGATAAACGTCTCGCGTCAGTTCATAAGGATTCATTTCCTGCGCTTTCAAAAGCATGGCTGTCAGCGCCAGGTTGTTTTTTGCGTCCAGGTCGTCAGGGTTGCGGCTTACCTCAGTGGAGAACAATTGCATCAAAGGACGTGTAGCGCCGCTTTGATAAAGCAGAGCGGTCAGGGCTCGGGCAGCCCACGTTTCTTTTGGATAGGTATTGACGATGGTCCAAAGAATCTCCTGGCCTTCATTCTGCCAACCCCATGTGGCCGCAATGCGAAAGAGAGCAGTTAAACTGGAATCCTGCTGGCCGGCGTCGCTGACTGCCAGGTCCCATTCTGCCTTGGATGGCTCAAGATAACCTTGCTCGCGCATGGCACGAGCCACATAAGCGTGGCGGGCATATTCCTGCCGTCCCCAATTTTGTTTCCCGGCGGTATTTTGCAAATCTGCCCAATCCTGCGCCGCCATCTGGCATTGCGCTATCAGCAGCGCGGCCGGAAGATTGGTTTGGGTATCCTGGGGCAGGCTCTGCAACCAGGAAAGCGCCTGGGAGGGCATATCCTTTTGCATAAACCAAAACGTCATTTGAAAAAGGCCGTCAGGGTTACTGGTGGCATCGCGCTCGCAGGCAGCCAGGACTGAAGTGTAATCGTCACTTTTGGCCCTTCTTAATGCTTCAAGGTACATGAGCTTATCGGAGAAAACTGCATTTGTTTCTTCGGCCAATAGCTTGGAGAAAGCGACCGCTGTTTGGTAATCCTTAAAGCGCACGGCATCATAGACCAATTCCCGCCGGGCCTGGTTGCGGATCATCGCATTGGTGGAATCCATGCTAATTCGCTGCATGGTGACGCGCGCTTCAGCCATATCCAGTGTGTTGCTGCCATGCAATTGAACAAAAGCGCGACTAAAAGGAGCCATGGGATTTGAGGGGTCGATTTGGGCCGCTTGGGCAAAATCGGCTTCAGCCATTTCCAATTGATTTGACGCCAGCGCAAATTGGCCGGCGATGTCGTAATAAATCGCCGTTTTTTTATCTGCATCACTCGCGCCTGCCAGCGCATTTGTGGCTGTCTTATAGTCGCGAGCCAACAAGGCGGTCTGGACGAGCATCATCCGGTCATCCAGGGAAGCGGGATCCAGGTCAACCACCTTTTGACGCCAAGCCACGTCTTCGGCGATGCTGGGACTTGTCTCGGCCATCATACGGCAGGCTTCAATATTCCGGGGATCATATCTCAGCGCCTGTTTTAGGCAAAGGCGCTCATTTTCAATATCTTTTATCGCCGCGTAGCGCTTGGCCACAGACAACCAGTGCCCCTGCCTCCATAACTGGTATCCGCGATAAGCCGAATAACCGAGCAGCAACACAACGGTAAGGCTTACAAGGATGACAAGTATTTTACGCATAGGTTAATTGATAATTTCACTGAATTAACGTTCAAGACGTTTTCTGTAACGTTTCAACGATGTCTGTTTTTTTGGCCTTTGTCAGGTTAATTTCGTGCTCCTGAGGGAACCATTCGCTGAGCCGGATTCCTTCCTGTTGCACGACCTCACGGACCATTTTCCAGCTTTCCGGCAACAGATCGGCGACAACGATGATCCGGTTAATTTTCCATTTCGCGATGATATGGGGCAACTCCTTGGTCCCACCCAAAACGAGATATCCGTAAATCCATTGGAAATGCAGCGCGCTTTCGTCATCGATGAAGCCGACAATCACACGCCGGTCGGGATTTTTGGCGTTGGTGGCTACGCTATCTTTTAAAAATAGTTGGGCGCGTGTTCCTGCGCCGTAAAGGAGCACTCTCTCATATCCGCCGGCCAGATCGCTTTGGCGCCGAATCCATAATGCCATCTCTTCAACGCACCGATAAACAACTCTTGAGAAAATAATGACCGGATGGCTGATGGCTGCAAACCAAAGCGCCCGCAAAGCCCATTTCTCGCTTTGCGACGGGTCAATCAGCAGCGCCAGCCCGAGGCTGAAAAGAATCCCGGCCTCCAGCCAGAATATCAGCGTAAGAACGTCCCGAAGCCGCGCGCGGGGCCAGTGCGTGACATAGGTGCGGGAAATGGCGAGCAGGGAAAAAGTAGGCGTTACCCAAACCGGCAGGTCAAGATACCATTTATACCAGAAATCGCCCCTTTGCTGCTCGACAAGCCACATGATGAGAGCCAGCGAAGTAGACAGCCAAATCATGTCGAAAAGCACATAGGCCAGCGCCTTGAGTGAGGAATGCGTGGGACGCCGCAATCCCATTAAGAAGGCCCTGCCGGTTTCACGCAATTCAATGACGGCAAGATGGCGCATCAATAAATAGACGCCCGCCAGCAAGGCGATTAAAAAGATCCCTGCCGCCCGTAATTGGTTCAGCTCAATCAATAAGCCAACAGTGACTAACACGAAATTGAAAATATAGAGATACATCGCCACGCGCCCGGTACTCAGGCCGGCGAATTTGAGGCGGTGATGCAGATGCTCCAGATCCGGCTGCATGATGCCGCGTTTCACGCCATGGGTCTGTTCGCTAATCCACTTTCGCACCGAACGCCGCCAAATCGCCAATACCGCGTCATAAATCGGAACCCCCAGGACCAGGATGGGAATCGTAAGCGATATGATGAATGAATTTTTCGTCAGCGTTTGGAGCGAGACCACACCCAGCGTAAATCCAATAAACATGCTTCCAGTGTCACCAAGGAAAATGCTCGCGGGATGAAAGTTATAACGCAAAAAACCAAGGCAGGCGCCAATGAACCCGAGCAGAACCAAAACGTCCCCGGCTTTTTGTTGGATGGCTAAAATACCGCACAGGCCGACAGCCGAAATGACGGCTAATCCGGATGCCAGCCCGTCCAGCCCGTCAATGAGATTGAAGGCATTGATAATGGCTACCAGCCAAATCACGACCAAAAGATGATCCAGCGGACCGGGCAGGCTGTATCCCATGAAATAACCGAACTTGGTTGAAAACGAGATGGAAAAAGCCGCCAGCGCCTGGCCGGCCAATTTGACCAGTGGTTTCATGCCGCGGACATCGTCGATGATGCCCACGACAAATAAAATTGAGGAGGCCAGCGCAAAGTGCCACCACCAGGCAAAATCAAATTCACCAGAAAGATTTGGAAACGCGACTGCCAGCAGGCAGGCGGCCTGAACGCCGATGAACAGGGCCACTCCGCCGCCGCGCGCCGTTGGCCGCTGGTGTGGCCGGCGCTCGTTTGGCATGTCCACAATGCTGTACCGAAAAGCCAGCTTCTTGACCACCGGCGTCAACAGGTAGGTCACCAGCAGCCCGGTCAAAAACACCAGGATATATTTGTCAAAATCGCCAAACATGATTTACAAAAGAAAACTTGAAACGGGTTTAAGGACGTCGGTTTTTTGCCTTTTCTCTTCCAATTTTGAATCGTTGCCCTTTTCCAACAATTCGATAAACCGTCCGCAGGCGGCCGATTTCAAAAAATGACCGCGCGCAAATTCCAGGGCTGCCTGGCTGCGCCGGCGGCGCTCGCGAGGATCAAGCGCTTCCTCAATGGCTCGGAGCAGGCCTTTTACGTCGTTTTCTTCCACCACCCAGCCGCCGCCAGATTGTTGAATCCAGAGGGCCGTTTCACAGTTTCGCCCCCCCACATAAAGCACCGGACGTGCCACGGCAAAGCTTCCTTGAAGCTTGCTGGGCACCATGGTTCCCTGCCAGGCGGAATCCATGCTGGCTAAATGCACGTCCGCCGCGCACAGGTGGGCACGCAACTGCGTATAAGCGACGCTCTCCAGGAACTCGATGCGCGCCACGGGATTTGCTTTGGCGAACATTTCGATTTCCATTCTTCGCTTGCCGTCGCCGGCAAAGGCCCATCGCACTTTGGCATTGCCCAGCTGCTTCGCCGCTTCGAGAAACTCATTAAAACGATGACCCAGCCCCATGTTTCCCGAATACAGGAAAACGGTTTCGTCGGGACTCCATTTACGGGCGCTCCGCAACGGGTTTGGCTCATTCTCGTCCCAGGCAGACGGCTCGGAATTTGTCCATAATGGAATCCAACAAACCCGGGAATTGTCTTCATCGCAATAAACCGCAATGCGCTCGGCCATTGTGGGACCGAGAGTGAAAATCCGGTCGGCACCTTTGAATTGCCAGCGGGTGAGCTTGCGCAAAAAGCGGGAGCTGATTCCTTCCTTTCGCATCATGCCGTGCGCGAACATGACATCCGGATAAAGATCCATAATCCAATGGGCATGACGACAGCCATGTCTTTTCGCAGCGAACCTGGCGAGCAGTCCGATATACGGCGGCGTTGTCAGCGAAAGGATTAAATCCGGACGCTCGCGCTCAAAAAGCAGGGCGCGCAATAACAGTCCGTAAAATGAAGCGTAGTCGGCGATCTTGCCTAAAAATCCCCGGCGGCCAAACCCGGTGGCAGCCAGCCGCACGACTTCGACGCCTTCCATATTCTCCCGGGGTGAAAACGTTTTCGCACCATTGTAAGAGCGGCGCGAGCAGAGGACCTTGACAGAATGTCCGCGCTGCACCAGCGAGCGCGCCAGGTCATGCAAATACTGCCCCGTCGGCGCAACGTCCGGCGGGTAAAATTGGTTTAAAAGCAGGAAACGCATTTCAAGACCGCTCAGGATTTTTCAATTTTGATTAACTTCTGCAATTCGCGCTGCAATGCCTCCTTTGCGGCGTCAGAATCGTGGCTGCCCGTGATAACAATTTCAATGACTTTTTGGCCCTTGTTTCCTCTCCCCGTCCAAATGCCGCGAATGAGGTTAAACCGCGATGATTCGTCGGCATAGGATTGGTTGTCGCCAGGCTCCCAATGGCATTGAAAGACCTGCAACGGTCCGTCCGGCCCGGTGAAGACATAACTCCGCACGGGCAGTTGGAGATTATCTATGTTGAGCACCGTCAGGGTAGGCCCGGATGTCATCGCTAAACCCATTGCGGGAAGGCAGATGTCCGGAGTGTGCCGCTTGGCCAGGTAACCGGCCACACGCCCGGGCTGCCAGTTAAAATAAAAGGCCTGCCATATGGTCCCATCGGGTTCCTGCCACTGGCCTTGTTTATTATCGTCAAAGCGGAGCAAGGTATGCTCTTCGGGGGTGATGGGAATTGATTTAAAGGTGGGGTTGTCCTCGGGCAAAACCAAAGACCAAGCCGGGCCGGGTTTTATTTTGGATTCCAATTTGAAATACCACAGTTGGACGCCAGCTTCCACTAACACGACCCAAATGATCAAACTCACAGCAAGAAATTTCAGCGTCCGCAGACGCCGCTCGCGATCGCCGTCGTTCGCAGGAATAGCCGCAGCCCCGGCCGGGGCGGGAGAGCGGTCCGGCAGACGGCTGGCCAGATAACTGACGCCCC
>JASHZU010000125.1 GCA_030042375.1 Verrucomicrobiia bacterium | reverse complement strand
CCCCGGCGGAGATCCGCTGCAAACAAATCGCGTCGTCAAAATCCTTCGCGTCATCCGGGTCAATCGTCACCACCAGATGATTCCGGCAATCCTCCCGCCCGTGCAGCTCGTGCGCTGTTACCGCGTTGCCGATCGCCCGTGCCTCGGCCAGCACATTTTTTGGAAAGTGCAGCGGCAGGTTGTATTGGCGCAGCACTGACAGCATGTCCACGCCTTCTTCATCCGGCGCGCCGAGCACTTCGATGATTTCGCCCTCCGGATTGGCATTGCGCGATTCCCATTCGCGCAGCTCCGCGACTACCTTGTCGCCAATGTGCACCGGGCGGCCCATGTCGCGCGGTTCCGGCACATAAATGTCATGCGGGATTCGCGGGTCATCCGGCACCACGTAAAGAAACTGCCTGCTCCTTTGGAGCGTGCCGACAATTTTTGTCCGGTGCCGTTTCAGCACACGGATGACCGTGCCCGTATTTTTGCTTTCCGGCCGGTCGCGCCGCACCAGGACATGGTCCTCGTGCAGGGCTGTGAGCGTGGCGTTTTCCGGAATGGCAATTTCCGGAATAGCCGCGTCGTCCGGCAGCAGGAAACCCTTCCCGGCGCGATTCATGCGAATCCGCCCGGGAATCAGGTCCGCCTCCTGCGGCAAAATATAACGGTTGCCCTTGATGCGGGCGATGCGCCCGCTATGTTCCAGCCGGCGCAATTCACGCTGCAATTCCTGTTGCCGATGGCGGCCCAAACCAAGCCGCTGCAACAATTCAGGAACATTCGCCGGAGCGTAATCATCCCGCCCCAGCAGTTTTAAAATTTGATTTTCCATGCTTTTTTAAATCGTCGGATTGAGCATAACAGATTAGGCCAGTTGGACACAGGTTTTCTCCCTGACTATCTGCTTCCGTAATCAATGGCAACGAGCCGCAGGCGCGTCGGATGTGCGGAACCATATCGCTCCAACCATCCAATCTTCCCAATGCTAATCACGTTGATAAGTGTCGGGAGATTGGTCAACCATATTGAAATAATAGTCGATATCGTAACCGAACGTTTGGCGGCATTTCTTACGAAATGCTTGAGCGCGATTAGCTAATCCGCGTTGAACATAAAGTGCATAAAGGTCACGCGGCTCGCTTGAACCAAACCATTGAAGTTTTTCGAGCGCATCCAGGCTGGAATCAAACTTGCCATTTTGAAGCTCCCAATGCGGTAACGATTGGACATATTTGAACAAAATGTTCCAGCTATCTGCCGCCGGCAACAATCCCCCCCACCAATTTGTAGGTTCAGAATTTTTAACAATAATTTCCTGCAAATTTGTAATATAAGAAGCAGGGTCAGCCAAAGCTAAAGCATTAACGAACAGACAGGAATATTCCGTATCGTCCATATTGCGACAGAGTAAATCTTTGTTTTCGGAAATCGGAAATGACAGGAGACTCATTGCGGCAAATTCTCGAACTTGTGGCGAGCTATCATTGAGTAGTGTTCCCAATTTCGGAAGTAACGGAAAAATTTGTCCAAAACCGATGGCCAGCGCAGCGTCTTTTCGAACATCAGGCGAATTATCCTGGCAGGCTTGTTGAATTAGTTGTCGGGATGTTTGAGTTGAAATATCAGACAATAAAGTCAATGCCGCCCCACGAACTGGCGGCTCGGAATCTTTCGCCCACTGATAAAGCGAAGGCGTCAGTTCACTGATCTGTGCTCGGCCTAAGGCGCGAATCGCCAATGCTCGAATATCGGGCGATACATGACTATCAGCAATCGCTGTTAATTCGCGCCAAACAAGCCTGGCAGAAGAATTATCAAGATTGGGATTTAATGCGCCGAAACCCGGTAAATGTCCTTTGCCCGCCGTTGCTAGCCAATTTTCCGGCTGGTCCCATATGTATGGATTACGAGAGCCGGCAACTTCAATAGCTGCTTTTAAAACTTTTTTATCTTCTTGGGCCTTTAGTAATGGGCGAACCAATTCAATTACGTCTATTCGCGAAAAATTTGTAAGCCCTCCAAACCACCAGAACGCATTGTTGCCAGCACTCATCTGGTCGAGCTTATGTAAAGCATAAATTATATCATCGGAATTTGTGCCCGCCTCCATTGCCAGCAAATCTTTCCAGCAAGCTTCATGTACAGAATTGGCTTTTAACGGAGCATTGTCTGGCGCGAGAAAAACACCTTCATCTTCTATAGCTGTATAATATTTCCAAAGTTGAATAAATGTATTTGTGGCATTGGTTCTTTTTGCAAAAAGAATGTAGGAGCGGTTAGGGATAAACTCATAATGTTGAGGCATGAACATTTCCATCCCGGTATTTCCCTCCGCATAGTGCTGGAAAATAATCGTGTTGGTGCTCGTTTCACCTTTGAAAATAGAAATTATGCGAAACTTTGTTTCGCATGAAATGAAACCTTGGATGATTTCAAATGAAGGAATATTAGTTTCAACATTGGATATCGCTGTTGCTTTGACCACCAAATCAGCCATGGTAGCCATTTCATCCAGGCTTTTCGGCGGCCCAACGAAGTACGCTTTTGCAGAAAACGCTATAACCATAGCGACTACCCCGACTATGACTTTTGCATTGCTCATTTCAATCTTTGCGCCGAAACCAATTCTACATAAATCAATACCACTAAGACTAAAGGTTTTTTTTGGCGCCAATCCGCGTAATCCGTGGTTCCAAAAAGGGGAAACACTGCTATTCTCTTTTGAACAATGAAACTTCAACAAGGCCAGGTCTGGAAATGCGGCGAGGTCTACGTCCGCATTGTTCACCTCGAACGGCTCGAAGTCGGTTACAAATCCGCGTCGAATCTCCAGTTCTCCAACGGCAAACATGAGCACACGAGCAAAAAAGATTTCTGCCGCCTGCTCAAAGGCGCGACGCTTGTCACGTCTACCGCCGGAAAACCCTCATTACCGCCAGCGCAGGCGGCCTGAGGATTACATGGCGACCGAGCGAGCGGGCGCTGCCTGTCCGCCGTAGCCTTGGCGAAGGCGGAAGCGAGTCAATGTTAACCAGTGCACTTAAAATCGAGGTATTGCGGAACTAAGAGACTTCTCGTTCTAGAGCTAAAATCCTCTCACGGTGGGCCAATGCCTGCCGCGCCGAAGCTTCGCGAAGGCGGGTGTTCACCCGCCTCGAAAACTTTCGGGGTAGCGCATGCGTGCGAGCTCTTTGACATTTTGAGAGGCGTTCGGTCTCAGCGGTAGAAACGGGCCGAAACAAAACGATACAGACCCTTTTTTAACCTCAGTTAACCAAAAAAATTTTCTGGGGGAAGGTGGGGATAGCTTGTGCAGCAAGCCCAATTCA
>JASHZU010000124.1 GCA_030042375.1 Verrucomicrobiia bacterium | reverse complement strand
AAACTGGTGGCCAGCGAATGAATTATTGCGCCTGTGAAAGCCGGTAAAAGCGCTGTTGGTTGGTCGCGGTGGTGTCGGTGAATTGAATGATGCCGTTGGTCCCGGCGGTGACGGTGCCGAGGGTTTGCCAATTGGCAGTGGTCAAATCAGAATTAGCCTGAACTTGATACTGGCCGTTGGGGCTGCCGAGGGCGGTGAGGGAGAAGACGCCGTTGGTAAAATTGCCGGAGAGGATTTCCAGAAGCGGCGCGGCCGTCACATTGATAAGAGGGTCGTTGCCTCGCCCATATATATTGGAGTTGAAAAGATAACCGATTTGGTTATCCGCCGCATAAAAGAGCAGCGTGGCGTTGGCGCCGCTGACGACTTCTGCAACGAGATTTGGGTCCAACGGCAATGTGTAAGTGACGGGGACATTGTTGCCGGGAGGCGTGTAGGTGTTGGTGCAAAGAATGTCGTATGGCTCGGATAGCAGTTCTGGGAGGCTGCCGAAGGTGACTCCATCCATGGTGGGCAAGGCGGGTGTGCCGGTGCCTTCCACCCAGTTAGTGTCCGAAAGCCATTCGATGACAAAGTTGCCGGCGCTAATGACGTTGAAGATTTGATTGTTGGGCTGCACTCCGGCGGTGCCGTAATTGCTGGTCAATGTCAGCGTGATGCCGGTAACGGTCCAATCGTTCGAACCATAGGTTGTGTTGAATAGGGCAACAGCATCCCCAAAGTTAAATTCAATGACACTCTGAAATTGGCCCTTCACCGCAGATGCCGGGGAAACGGCCAATGTGCCCGCACCGCCAAAATTCTCATTCGTCAGGTCTGTGCCAACGGGATTATCGGGCGAGCCGGTGGCGAGAAAGGCATTGGCGATGGTTGTGCCGGTGTAAATGGTCTGCGCCTGCGCCCGAGCGTAAAAAACAAACGCGCATACTATCGGCAACAAAAAAGCTGCCCGCAGAGTCATGGCTTCATCTTTCGACGCGCCATCAAAAGGCCTCCAACCCCGGTCGCCAACAACGCCAACGTGGTTGGTTCAGGCGTGGGCGTGGCGGTCAAGGTCAACTCCGGATGGTTGGACGAGAACGCTTGTGAGTTAAACAGATAGCTGACCTGGTCATCGGCAGCATAAAAGAAAAGCGAAACCGCTCCGTCCGCAGCAGTAGTGTCGAGGACTGGGTCATTGCCCGGCAATGTGTAGGTCTCGTAAACGTTGTTGCCGGGCGGCGTGTAGGTGTAGTCGCCCAGAGAATCATCACCGAAGCTCAGCAATGTGGGGACATAGGCGTAATCCACGTCATTGTTGTACGGATAGCCCCCCGTACCGGAGCCACCGCCGCTGCCGACAGTCCAGGTAGTGTCGTCGAGTGAATCAATGCCAAAGCTGCCGGTGTTGATGGTATTGAAAAGGCTGTTGTTCGGCTGCGCGCCTTGAGTGCCGAAATTACTGGCAAGCGAAAGTGTCACACCGGTAATAGTCCAATCGCCGACGCCATACATGCTGTTGAACTGACTTACGGCGGAAGAGGTATTAAACAGCAGGACGCTGTCGAACGCGCCCTTGGTGGAAGACGCGGGGGCAATGGCCAGCGTCCCGGCGTTGCCATAATTATTCGTAGTGAGGTTCGCCCCTCCGGAAGGGCCGCTGGCCATAAATGCGGCGGCGGTCGAGTCGTTGATCATAATTGTGTCCTGCGCGAGAGCCACGGCAGGCAGCGCGAGGACTGCGCCGTAAATCGCGAAAGCACGAAAGGCGGTTTCAAATAAGGTGAGTTTCATAGTTGGTTTTTTTAGGGTTATTGGGTTACAGGATAAAAGAGCGGGCCGAGGCCATTGGATTGAGTGCCGAATTGGAGCAGATAATTCTGTACGTCCGCCGAAAGGAGAAAATCGGACAGCGCTTTCGCGCCGGCATAATTGGCCTGGGGAAATTTCTTTGGATTGGTTTCCATGACGATGAAGGGCCGGCGCATGACCGGATCGCCCTTGACGAGAATTTCCATGCCGTCCGCAGGCATCTTGCCGGTTTTCGCGGGGATATAGCCAACGACAACGTAGGCATCGTTGGAGCGCGCGTATTGCAAAATGTTCCAACGCGAGACGGTTTCGTCTTTGAGCAACCAATCGCCGCGCGGGTCAACGCCGGAAAGGGTCCATAAGGTATGGACGAGTTCGCGGCTGCCGATGTCCTCGAAATCAACGAAGTGCGCCCTGGCGGCGGCGATTTTCCGGAGGGCGTCAGCGCCGTTGGTCATGCCGCGAATGTGCGCGGGGTCATCCGGCGGACCGACGATGCAAAGCTCATTGCGCGTCCACGGGCGCATATCCACACCGTAACCGTCCGCGACAAGGTCGGTGGTGATATCGCCGGAGTGCATGGTCAGCAAATCCACCTTTCCGGCGCGCATGGCGGCATCAAGAATGGGACGCGGGCCGGTAACGACGACTTCGATCCGATAACCAGTGCGAGCCTCGAACATTTGCGCGATTTGTTGCCACAGGCCGGTCATCGTCATGCCGCCAATCACGGCACAACGGACAACGTGATTGTCAACGGGCACCTCGCTTTTGCGATTGCAGGACGTTGCCAGCAACGCGGAAACAAAAAAGAGGACGAGCCATGTTCTGTGATTTTTCATAGCTCGTCAGTAGTTGCCTGCATTGGCGTCGCTGGCGGTTCCCGTGAGCCAGCGGACGTCGGGCAGGCCGGGATCCCCCACCCCACAGCCCACGTAAGAGCCGGCAAAGGACTGCACCTCACCGGCAAGGAACAACAAATTAATCTGCGCGCCGTGGCGGGCGACAATGCTGTAGGGCTGTATGGACGGATAGGTCGAAGCGTAAGGCCCGGGTGCTTCGCCCATGGCCACGACGTATTCCGGCTCATAGATCTGAAAATATTGGGCCGGTTGAACGAGGTTCCACGGAGAGAGATTCATGTTCATGCTGTAGGGCAGGAAATAAGTGCCGCCGGGATTGTCCGCTGATGGACAGATAAAAACGGATTGCGTGTGGGCGGCGGGCAGAATGTTGTTACTGATCATTTCCTGGAAGGTGTCCATGCCAAAGTATGGCGGCAGCGCGTTGAACCAGTCCGTAGGGCGATCAATTTCGGCAAGGGTTTGAACACCCTGCCCGCGGCGCGGGAGAAAATCGTCGTTGTCATCGGCATACATGCGGAAGGCGATGCCCCATTGGCGAAGGTTGGAAAGGCATTGGGCGGCACGACCTCTCTCTTTGGCCGCGGCGAGGACGGTCAGGAGCATCGCTGACAGAATGGCAATGATGGCTATGACCACCAGCAGTTCGACTAAGGTGAACCCACTCCGCCTCATTCAAGCTATAGGAGCAGAATAGTTATATTTTGTCAAATATAACGAACGCTGCCGAATGAAATAATCAACAGAATATTTTAAGGCAGACGCACGCCGTTGTAAGTCCTAAGGAGATCCGGGAGTTTTCTGTTTTTGGGTCGGGGTCTTCAGCGGATACAGGCCCGGGCAACAGCCGAATATTTCATGAAAAGCCTGGCTGAAATGGCTCAGGCTGGAATAACCGACTTCCAGGGCTGTCTCGGTGACGTTGAATTTGCCGGAGCGCAGCAATTCGGCGGCGCGTTCCATGCGCAACTGGCGAAGGTATTGCGGAATAGTCCGGCCCGTGGATGCCGAAAATGTCCGGCTCAAATGAAAGGCGCTGCACCCGACGGCGCGGCCAATTTCTTCCAACACAGGCGGCGCGGCCAAATTTTTTGAGAGCATCGCGATGACTTTTTCAACGCGCTCGGCCGACTGGCGTTTTTGCCGGTGGCAAAAAAGTTCGCGATTGTCCTGGGTGACGAAGAAAAATTCGGCAGCGGCCTCCAGTGCTTTGGCCTGGTACCACACTTTCTGCGCCACCGCCAGGACGGGTGCCCGGCGAAGACTCGCGAGTAATTGCTGGTGTCGGCTCGTCAATGGCATCACCGGCGCAACGGCGGACCTGTTCGAACTTCCGCCCACGATATCGCGAACGAGCGGATGGAGCGAGGTAACGAATTCGCCAAAATGCTGCCGCAGAAAATCGAAAGACATTTCGATCGTGAGAAACTGGTGGCGCTGATTCTTCTCACGCGTCGCGCGGAGCGGTTGTTGCCCCCGCCGGTAAAAACCGACGGTCATCGGGGCAAACGCAGCCTCCGTCCCGCCGGAGGTGACTTTCCCCTCGCCCTCGACGTTCAGGCAAATCTCGACCGTGCGGGGATGAAAACTCTGCCCCCAATCAAAAGGCTCATGGGTCTTAAAATTATGCCATTCGAAACTGACTCCAGAACCGAGCACGCTTCCATGCAACGGCACCCACCCCTCACCGAATTGGCGCCACGCGTGGCGCTCAGTGAAGGGCGTCATTTCAGCAGACGATTTCAGTATCGCTGACATCCAAGGGTGTAATTATGACATGGCTTTGACATAGAGCAATATCTGTTATCGGCATGGCAAGAAATGGCCGGATTTTTAACGGAAAAAGCATGTAAAAAACTTGTCACGTTTTAGCATTCGGCGGGGACATATGTTGTGAGTATGATTAACGTAATGAGGTTGAACATTCAGAAGCACACCAGAGAAGCCGGTAAGGAACCAAGCAATGCCGCTTTTACGCTGATTGAATTGCTCGTGGTCATCGCCATTATTGCGATACTGGCAGCGATATTGTTGCCCGTGACCAATCTGGCCAGGGATCGAGGACAACGGACGGCGTGCGCGAACAACCTGAAGCAATTGCAGGCGGGATGGCTTGTCTATATCGACGATGACAATGACTGGATGCCGCCGAATCTTTGGAACGGCGTGAGCGGAAGCGCCGCCGGCTCCGCGCCCGGTTCGTGGGTGGTGGGAAATGCCATGGACACAACGCCGACA
>JASHZU010000123.1 GCA_030042375.1 Verrucomicrobiia bacterium | reverse complement strand
GTCGTTGCGCGAGGGTTTGCCACGCGCGGTGCCGCAGGCGCTAGCCGCGGGCAAGCCGGTGGTGGTTTACGATTGCGACGGCGCACGCGAGGCGTGCCTGGAGGGGCGCACCGGATTTATGGTCCAGCCGGGTGATTTGGAAACCCTGAAAAAGCGATTGCTGCAATTGGCCGGCGACCCGGCGCTCTGCCAAAAGCTGGGCCGGGCCGGGCAGGATTTTGTCCGTGAAAATTTCCCGGTCGAAAAGATGGTGCGGGACATTTACAATCTTTATATAAAGCTGGCGCAGTCGTGACGAAACATGGCATTCCCATTTAATTTTTTCCTGGCCACTTTTGTGGGCGCGTTTTTGACGTCGCTGCTATCACTGCCGTTGTGGCGGAAATGGTGCCTGCGCGTCAACCTGGTGGACGATCCCGGGGAACGAAAAATCCATGAAGGCTCGATCCCGCTGGCCGGGGGTTATGCTGTGCTAACGGGAATTTTGCTTCCGCTGGCGATTGGCGCGGGACTAGTTGAATTGGGCATCGTAAAAATTTCGTTAACGAATTTAATCGCGCATGGCTTTGCGCGACGCGGAGTGGAATTGGGCGTTATTGCCGCGGGAGCCATTGCCATCACGATTCTTGGCTGGCTGGATGACAAGCATGAATTGAAAGCGTGGCCGAAGTTTATCGGCCAACTGTTGGTGGCCGTGGCCGTGGCCATGGCCTGCAAACGCATCACGTTGTTTGTCCCGAATGTCGCGTTTAGTTATGTCATCACCATTTTATGGCTGCTCACCGTCATGAACGCGCTCAACTTCCTGGACAACATGAACGGCCTGTGCACCGGTGTGGGGGCAATTTCCGGTTTTTTGTTTGCGCTCATTGCCGCGAGGGACGGCGAATATCTCGTGGCGCTGGCGGGGTTTTTGATTTGCGGCGCGCTGCTGGGATTTCTGCCGTGGAATTTTCCGAAGGCCCGCGCCTTCCTGGGCGATGCCGGCAGCCAGCTCGTCGGCTACCTGCTGGCGGTCATGGCCATCCTGCCGCATTTTTACACGAAACAAAATCCGAACCGGCTGGCGGTGCTTTCGCCATTGCTCGTACTGGCTGTGCCGTTGATTGATTTGGCACAGGTCGTGATTTTGCGGACGCTCAGCGGCAAACCTTTTTGGATTGGCGATATGACCCACCTCTCGCACCGGTTGGTAAAGGCGGGAATGAGCAAGCCAAAAGCAGTGCTGATCCTGTGGCTGGCGGCGGCGGCCATCGGGGCGGTGGCGTGCCTTTAACCAGGCACACGTTATTTTTGGACGGCCAAGGCAGCCTGAGGGTTGAGCATTTTGATAAAAATTTTGCCCAGTTTCACGCTGGGCGCTTCGATTGTCGTATAACAAAGCCAGCTCAATGGCACCAGTGCCAGGCCGACCAAACCAAGAAGCGCGATTTTAGCCAGATTTCCATAAGGGCCAAGCCAGGCCGTGGGCACGGCAAAAATGATCGGCTGGTGCAATAAATACAGGCTGTAACTGCAAACCCCGATTTTGCCGAGGAATTGCCAGCCGCGCCCGCTGGTATCCATTTTAATCCCGTCTCTCAGCAGACGGCTTAAAATTGTCGCCGTCAATAAGCAGCCCATCATAAAGATGAACCCGGATAACGGGCGAAATACAAAACAAAGGACTATGCCGCCAACCCAAATCATGGGCGAAATGTTGGCCAGCGGATGGGATTTATTTTTCAAGTAGTAATCCGCCAACACCGCTCCCAGCGACCAACTGAACCAGTAAGCCAATGGGGTTCCGCTGAGATTGGAAATGCACTTCAAAAAACTGAACACCACCGGGGGACATTGGTTGAGAAAATGCGGGGTGGATATAACGTTGAGGACGATGATTGGCTGGACCAGGTGAATGATGCTTTCCATGACGCCCAGAAGAAGAAGCGTTTGTTTCCATCCAATCCGTGCGACGAGGAACAAGAGGACTGGATATAACAAATACAATTGGACTTCGACGGCCAGGCTCCAGAAGGAGGCGTTGATGCCCATGTACGTCCCGGGCCAAAAATTATGAATCAGCAGCAGATGGCAGATTAACTGCCTCCACGAATCGTTGGAAGCCGCTCCCGAAAAACCAAGGCTGGTTTTCGGAAATAAAAAGGCGAAGAACAGGACCGCCGCCAGGTAAGCCGGATAAATCCGGAAAAATCTGCGGACAAAAAATTCAGAAAATTTCCCGCCCTGCCGTTGAAAACTCAAGTGGATGCAAAATCCGCTGACAACGAAAAAGATGGCCACGCCCAGGAACCCCAGATTGAGCGGCAATACCAGCAGGTTGGAGACTGGAACATTCAGGTCACGAACGCACGTCTTCCAATAAATTTGCGCCCCGGTGGCAACCAGGCAATGGAAAGCAATAACACAGATTATGGCGATGGCCCGCGCATAATCTAAAAGTTCAAGATGTTTTTGTTCCCGCGACATGGGCCTTCCATTTTAAGCATTTCCTAGACCACAAGATTTCGTGCTTTTTCGTCAAAGAGAGATTAACTTCCCCGCTGTGAGGATTCTTTTTATCGGGGACATCGTGGGTGAGCCGGGGCGGAAAGCGGTCAAGGCGCTTTTGCCCAAATTGCGCGAGCAGCATGGTTTGGATTTTGTCATTGCCAACGGCGAGAATTCCGCCGGCGGCTCGGGTATCACGCCGAAAACCGCCGAAGAAATCTTTTCCGCCGGCGTGGATGTGATTACCAGCGGCGACCATTTGTGGGACCAAAAGGAAGTGATGGCATTGCTCGCGGACGAAAAACGTTTCCTGCGCCCGATGAATTATCCGCCGGAAGTCCCCGGGCGCGGCGGCGGCGTTTTTGAAGGTAAGCAGGGTCCGGTTGGCGTGATGAATTTCCAGGGACGCACGTTTATGCAGCCGCCGGTGGAGAATCCGTTTCTGCTGGTCGCGGACGAA
>JASHZU010000122.1 GCA_030042375.1 Verrucomicrobiia bacterium | reverse complement strand
AATTCGGTCTGCGCTATTTCTGGTTCGACTTCCGGTTTTATTTTTTGCAACCAATCCAATGGACCTTTCATTTCCCTTTTGTGAAAACATTGCCCCCGCCGACGGCCCCATCCGGTTATTATGGATTGGGGGAGCCCTATGCGGGGATACTCATGAACACTCCCATCGTCTGGTTGGCCATGGCCGCGCCCCTGGCGTGGAGAAACAGACCCATGGAAGAGGCGGCGGTCCTCCGCTGGTTTATCATCGCAGTTTTTTTGTGCTTTTTCGTGACGGCATTAACTCTCTGTTTATTTTTCGGCGCCGGCAGCGGCCATGAATCTGATTTTCTACCTACGCTCATGCTGCTGGCAGCAATTGGCATCCTGGGTATGGAACGCGCCACGGCAGGAAAGGGGAAGTGGCGTCTGATTGCGCGCGCTTGTTGGGTGGCACTGCTGGCCTATTCGATCTTATTTAATGTATTTGCAAGTCTCGAATCCCGTGCTGTTGCCAAATCCTTTAACGGAGATTTTTTTCTCAACCAGGGCCGTGTGGATGAAGCAACCATTCAATACAATCAATCACTGGCGCTTTGGCCGGGATACGCGGTGGCCGAATGCGGTTTGGGCAGCGTTTATTTGCAACAAGGCCGTTTGGATGAAGCCATTGCTCAATACCAGAAAGCGGTCCAAAGCGCCCCCAACTTCCTGGAAGCGCGCAACAATCTGGCTTATTGCTTTCTCAAGACCGGCCACCTGGGCGACGCGATTGCCCAATATCAGAAAGTTTTGGAACTCCGGCCCGATTTTCCGGAAGCGCGCAATAATCTGGCTTATTGTCTTCTGGAAACCGGCCGTGTAGATGATGCCATTACCCAATATCAAAAAGTCATTGACCTTCAACCCAACTCGGTCATTTTTCATTGCGGCCTGGCCAATGCCCTGGTCCAAAAAGGAGAGATTAATCAAGCGATCGTTGAATATCAAAAAGCGCTGGCCATTAACCCGGATTTCCCGCAAGCCTGTACCTACCTGGCCTGGATTCTAGCCACATGGCCCGACGATTCCATTCGCAACGGAAGCGAAGCCGTTACTCTGGCCGAACGTGCCAATCAACTTTCTGGCGGCAACGACGCGCAAGTGCTTCGTACTTTGGCGGCGGCTTATGCGGAAACGGGAAGATTCCCTGAAGCAATCTCGACGGCTGGAAAGGCATTGGCTAAATCTCAGTCCGATGCCGGTTTGACAAATCAATTGAAAACAGAAATCCAACTCTATCAGAAAGGTTCCCCTTGCCGCTCTAGCGGGGATTAAGCTGTGTTCAAACAGCAGCCACAGCTTCCTGCTGGAAAATAATTCTTTCGGGCACGACCTGTTGCTTCTGCACCAATAACATTTCAATGCTCTCGGCGAGCCAATCGGCCCCATCTATCGTGTGATGTCCAATCCAGTGCCAGATGAACTTGCGGTTCATCCTTTGTGCACAATGAATCAATTCCTTGGCCGTCCAATCCAATTCATCCACCTGGTTTTCCTCGTCTCCGAGCAGAGCAATCATCAGCCCTGGCTGATGCGGTGCCCGCGGCGCCAGGGAATTCAGCCATTCGATGAGCTCGGGCCGCGGGTGTTCTAATGAACCGATTACGGCGATGAGCACGTCGGCATTCGCGCCGTCATGGGCGAGCATTCGCTTCATCGGCGCGTTCGCAAGCAACGAATCCAGCTTCCACATTTCCGAGGAGCATTGCCATCGCTGGCCGGCCAGCTTGGCGATTGCGTTGATGGTCCATTTGATGCGCCGATATGCGCCGAAATCGGTGTATACGGAAAACACATGCAGCTTTCCGCCCGTTACCATTTCCTTGAAGAGATCTGCTCTCATGGCGCTGATACCATGGACCTTATGTGTTACGCCCGCGTGAAGATAGTGTTTCGTTTCGGAAATTAATTCGAAAAACGGCTTTTCCCGATAAACGCTATGAAAAAGCTATATCCTTTGTAACAAATAGGTTACAAACGGCCTATAGCGATTGTGAATAACTTGTTAAAATCGGCCGGTTTTTGCCTTCGTGAAAACAGCAAATAATTCATCCTCAATCCGTTTGGCTGATTTAAATTTGAATCCGGCTGCGTCGGAAAGTTTTACACGATTGCCGGCATTTGCAAATGTGGGCGCGGTACGGCCACCAAAAATCATCGGGCAAATTGTCAGATGCAGTTCATTCACCAGCCCGGCGCGGACCATCGTCCCATGGAGTTCCCCGCCGCCTTCGCACAGCAGGCGTTTCACCTTCCATTGATCACGCAGCCAGCGCAGCGCGGCGCGAAAATTTACATTCTTTTCTCCAATAACCTTGACCTCGTCCGCGACACTCCGTAATTCGCGCAGCCGTTTCGCAGAGACCTGTTCCGAGACGAGCATGATAATCGGGGAAAAACGGTGTTTAAAAATTTCCGCATTCAAATCCATTGAACCGCTGCCGGTCACAATCACGCGTAAATGGTATTCGCTCAAATCACGGGCCAGGCGCAATCGCTGAAATTTTTTTCCGCCCGATCCCATGATGGCGCCGGATGCGGATATTGTCCGGGCAGCCGCCATGACTGCGTCTGCCTTTGCCCGTAATACCATCATGTTTTCACGGTCGTGTTTGCTGCCAAATGGCACAAACTCGCCATTGGCAAACGCAATTTTTCCGTCCGCCGTCAGCGCAAAATTCGAAAAAACAAACGGCAATCCCGGGCTTTTATTTTTCAAATGCTTCATTTTAAAAAATCAACATCGCATCCCCGTAACTAAAGAATCGATAACGCTCGCGAATTGCCTCGGCATACGCGGACAAAATCATTTCGCGACCGTGCATTTCGCCCGGGGCGGCAAAAGCCGACACCAGCATCAGCAGCGTGGAGCAGGGGAGGTGAAAATTTGTCAGCAAGGCATCCACAAGCCGAAAGCGATAAGGCGGATAAATAAAAATGTTAGTTTTACCCGCATAAACATTGAGTTTTCCATCGTTTCTTGCGGCCACGCTTTCCAGCACGCGAACTGTGGTCGTGCCCGCTGCAAACACCCGCGCGCCGGATTTTTTTGCGTCATTCACAGCCTTAACCGTTTCCGCGCCCAGCGCAAATCGTTCTTCATGCATCGTGTGCTCAGAAAGATTTTCTGTTTTCACCGGCAAAAATGTTCCCGGGCCTACGTGCAATGTTACGAAGCAAATCTTCACGCCCATCGCGCGGATTTTCTCCAGCAATTCATCAGTAAAATGCAGTCCCGCCGTGGGCGCAGCCACCGATCCATCGTGGCTGGCGAAGACAGTTTGGTAACGCTCTTTGTCTTCTGGCAATTGTCCGCAATTTTTCCTTGTAATATACGGCGGCAACGGTACCTCGCCGACTTCTTCCAGCACATTTTTTATATCGTCGCTGCCGGTAAATTGCAGCCGGCCATGGCCTTCGGAGTTTTTTTCCAGGACGATGGCGGCGAGGGGCTCCGACCGCGATTTTGCGTTTGCTTCTCCAATCAGGATTTTTGTTCCGATCCGCGCGCTTTTGCCCGGGCGCATCATGGCCCACCAGTCGTTGGTGCCATTCTCTTCCAGCAGAAGCATTTCAAATTTTCCGCCGGTTTTGGCATTGGTTCCATGTAATCGCGCCGGGATGACCCGCGAGTCATTTAAGACCAATACGTCCCCGGCCCGCAAAAACTCCAACAAATCCGGAAATCGTTTATGCTCAAGGCGATTCTCCTTTCGGCGCAAAACCAGCAGCTTTGATTGCCCGCGTTCGGGCGAGGGATGCTGCGCCACCAGTTCTGGCGGCAAATCAAAGTGGAAATCGGCGGTTCGCATCGCCGCAGTTTTATCGTTGCGATTTCTCGTTTCAAGCCATGACGCGGGAAAAGTGGATTTACCGGTTTTAGGGTGGGAAACAGGTTGTGAATAACTTCTTAATAAAACCTTGGAAAAAATCAAAAAAAGGGTTGACGTGTGGGGTAAAATGGGTAAAAGTGGGTCGTTGTGGGGAAAAATGCACTTTGGCGATTGGTTGTGAATAAAAATGTCCGACGCTAAAACAGAGCAGCCGATGTATTACAATTCACGCTTCAGACATGGCGTGGATGAGAAGCGTCGCGTCCAAATCCCGGCCAAGTGGCTGCCGGAAAAAGGTGGCATGGAATTGACTCTCGTTCTTTGGCCCACCCCGAGCGCTGGCGCGTGTGTGCGTGTTTTGCCGCCGGCCCAAATGGCCAGGCTGATGCAGTCCATTGACGAGATGCCCAACAGCGATCCGCGCAAGGTGGTTTTGAAACGAATCATCGGCAGTGGCTCCGCCCAGGCGGGCGTGGATAAAGCCGGGCGCATCTGTTTGCCGGACGACATGGCCCGTGAAGCCGGGTTGAAGGACGAAGCCATGCTGGTGGGTTTGCTCGATCGCTTTGAAATTTGGAACCCGCAACGTTACGAAAAAGTCCAGGTCGCCGACGCCGCTTTGGCGTCCGAAGCCTTCAAACTCATGGAGTAATTATGATGAAACTTGGAAAATTATTGGCCGCCGGAAAGAGCATCATGGACGTCCGTAAGGAAGTTTCCTATCGCTCCAGCAGGCAGGTTTATCTGCCAAAGTTCGTCTCGGAAAAAAATCCATTTCAGCGCGAAACGGCTCAGCCTGCTGCCAGCACCGCGGCTAACGTTTCTACGGAACCGCAGCCCTCTCTCCCGGAGCCAGTCAAACCGGCAGCCGTTTTCAATTCCGCTCCTGTGACTGAGGTAAAACCGGAGCCAGCACCCGGGCCAACCCGTTTGGCCCCGCCCGAAAAACCAGTTGCTACGGCTGTTGCCGCGCCCGTCAAAGCGCAACCACGGCCTGCTGGAGCATCGCACGAAAAAAAAAGCGGTTGGACGGATAAATTTAATCCGATGGCCATTTTCAAATCCACGCCAGCGAAAGCAGCCAGTCCATTTGGTCAAAACGTGACGGACAAAACGCAAAAGTCGGCGGCCATGCAAACCGAGCTTTCATTGGACGCTGTGAGGGTGGTCCAAAATGACTTGAGCGACGCGGACGTCGAAGTGGTTCCGATGAAATCCCGTTCTACTCCGCCGGAGGGAAAGCCGGCAAAGAAGTCGTGGGAGTCTTTGGGCGAACGGCTGTTCGGAGTTGAGGCAACATAATATGCGAAGTGTCGGAATTCGTTCACAAAACAGTGATGGCGGCGGAGGCGCTGGAGGCGCTGAAACCGATACCGAGCGGTTGTTACGCCGACGGCACGATTGGCGGTGGCGGGCACGCGGAAAGAATTTTGGCCGCGAGTTCACCGACTGGATGGCTGTTTGGGTGCGATCGCGATGGCGCCGCGGTTGAGTCCGCGACGAAGCGGCTGAACGAGAAATTTACGGGGCGGTTCGAAATCCGCCGCGGGAATTTTTCTGAAATGGCCGATTGGATTCCGGCCGCCAGTTGCAATGGCGTGATTTTGGATTTGGGAGTGAGTTCGCCGCAATTGGATGTGGCCGCGCGTGGGTTCAGTTTCCAGGGCGATGGGCCGCTGGACATGCGCATGGATGACCGGCAAGCGCTCACGGCGGCGGATCTGGTAAACCGCGCCAGCGCTGAAGAACTGGCAACGATTTTTTGGGAGTTTGGCGGGGAACGCGAGTCGCGGCGGTTTGCCAAAGCAATCGCGCATGACCGGACGCAGCGCCGGTTTGAAACGACGAAGTCGCTGGCGGATTTGATTGAGCGGATTTCGCCGCGTGGTGGACGGAAGACGCATCCGGCCACGAAGATTTTTCAAGCGCTGCGGATTGCGGTGAATGATGAGATCGGCTCTTTGAAACGGGGGCTGGAGGCGGCTTTCAAAATTTTGAAGCCTGGCGGCCGTTTGGCCGTGATTACGTTTCATTCGTTGGAAGATCGGATCGTGAAGGAATTTGGCCGGGAGAAATCGCGTGACTATACGTTCAGTGGCGGCGTGGACGTGCCTGAGTTGCGGCAACCTCGCGCGGCGGAAATGAAATGGGTTGCACGCAAGGCGACCACGCCCGGCGAAACGGAGTTGGAAGAAAATCCGCGCAGCCGCAGCGCGCAGTTGCGTGTGTTGGAAAAAATTTGAACCGCGAAATTTCGCGAGCAGGAAATTATAAGATGCCGAAATTGCGAAAAAGCCAGTCAGCGGCGATCCGGTTTGGCCCGGCGCTTAAGGCATTTTTTTTGTGCTTTTTGATCGCTGGTTCGGCGGTGGGATATGTTTGGCAAAAGAGCCAGATTTATGAATTGGGCCGGCAAATCCGTTTGCGCGAGATCCGACTTTCTCAACTGAAAGGCCAGAACCAAAAGCTCACGGATGAGCTCGCGATTTTGCGTTCGCCGGTGATGCTTGACCAGCGCGCGCGGCAGTTGAACCTCGGCCTGGTGCCCGCGCAACCGGGCCAGGTCATTCGCCTGCCCGAGCCGGTTTTGGATGCGCCGCCCGACAATCAGCCGCATCAGTTTGCAGGGCGGGAGGATGAGATAACGCAATGAAAATTTTGGCCGCCGCCTGTGACGCCGTCGGGAGTGAGGAACCGATCGCCACGGGCGGCTGGCCAATAGTAATTAATGATTAACCGATTGCAACTTAAACGCGCGCTACTGCTGCTGGTCTTTGTCTTCGCAGCATTTGCTGGCCTGGGCTATCGGTTGGTCGATTTGCAGGTGTTGCGCCATGACGAGCTCGCCCAACTCGAGCAGGACAACACCCAACGCGAATTCTGGCAGGCCCCGCGCCGCGGCGATATCCTGGACACGCACGGCAATATCCTGGCGACCAGTGTTCCTGTGAAAACCGTTTGCGCTGACCCTTCGCTGATTGGCGACCAGCAGGCTGTTGTCGCGCACGCGCTTGCCCCGTTGCTCCAACTTCCTGAAGCCGACCTTTATCAAAAATTATTTGTCCACATCACAAAAGATGCCAAGGGCCAGTTTGTCACGAACAATCTCCATTACGTCCGCCTGCAAAGAAATATTACCGACGACACCTGGCAAAAAATCCAGGACACAATGAACCAGTTAACATTTGGCCTGGATGAAAAAAAATTGCCGAAAGCCAATCGCCAATTTTTTGACAACCTGCGCGCGGACGCTATTTTTGCCGAGCCGGATGAGATGCGTGTTTATCCGAACGGCGCGCTGGCCGCGCAGGTCCTAGGATTTTCCAGCGTCCAGGAATTGAAATCGGACGACCACGTCTTTTCGCAAATCATCGGGCGTGATGGTATCGAAGAGGCCCTCAATTCTGAACTCAGTGGCGTTGCCGGCTGGCGCGTGACCGATACCGACCGTGCCCAGCAAGAACTCGTTGCCTTGCGCGATGAGGATGTCAAGGCGCGCGATGGCTGGAATGTGGAGCTGACAATTGATTCGGTCATTCAAAATATTCTCGAAACCTCGCTGGCCGACGCCATGAAGGAGCATACGCCGCGCAGCATTACCGGCATTGTTATCCGGCCCTCTACCGGTGAAATTCTAGCGATGGCGACGCTGCCCAATTACGACCCGAACCAGCCCAACACCATCTCGCCCGAAACGCGCGACCGCTGTATTACCGACGTCATGGAGCCCGGTTCTACGTTCAAAATCGTTGTTGTTTCCGGCGCGCTCAATGAAGGCGTTGTCCATTTGGATGATCCTTTCTATTGCGAGGAAGGCCATTTCGCATTTGCCGGCAGAATTTTGCATGACCACGAGCCGTTCGGTACGTTGACCACTGAAGGGATTATCACCAAATCATCCAACATCGGCGCCGCGAAAATTGGCATCAAACTTGGTGAAGACCGCCTTTATGATTATGCGGCTGACTATGGTTTCGGCGAGCGCACCGGCATTCCACTGCCCGGCGAAGTGGCCGGTATCCTGCACCCTGTCAAAGATTGGAGCAAAGTTTCCATCGCGCAAATTCCCATGGGTCACGGCGTTGCGGTCACCCGTCTCCAAATGGCCATGGCGATGTGCGCGCTCGCCAATGACGGCTGGCTGATGCATCCAATGCTCGTCAAATGCCTGGTGGACCGCGATGGGCAAGTCATGGAGCAATACGCACCGCAACGCATCCGGCAGGTCGTGAGCGATGAAACCGACAAAGAAATGATTGAGGCGTTGAAGACTGTTGTCTCGCCCGATGGCACCGCTCCCGGCGCCGCCATGAAAGATTATGTCGTCGCCGGCAAAACCGGCACCGCGCAAAAAGTCGAGAACGGTGCTTACGTCACTGACAAATTCGTTGCGTCGTTCATCGGGTTTTTCCCGGCGGACAATCCGCAGGTTTGCATTTCCATCGTGATGGATGAGCCGAAGGAAGGTTATTACGGCGGCCAGGTCTGCGGGCCGGTGTTTCGCGAAGTGGCCGAACGCTGCGCAAGCTACATGAATATTCCGCCGGACCAGATAACGCCGCCGCCAAACTCAATGCAGGTCGTCACGGCGGCCCGCGGCGAAAACAATCTGCGGACGCCATAAGCGGCGTTTTGATAAAGGATTTTGTGGAAGAACGTTCTTTAAAATTTGTAGCTGCGGCGTGCGACGCTGAAATCCGGCGTGGCTCGCCAGAGGCTCTCGTCCGGAACGTCTGCACCGATTCGCGGCGCGTCAAAACCGACGACCTGTTTTTTGCGATTAAGGGCGATAACTTCGATGGCCACGATTTTGTGCACGATGTGGCCGGAAAGAAAGTTGTCGCCGTGGTTTTGAAGCAGCAACGGGTCCCGATACAATTGCCTGAGTGCGGCGTCCTGGTGGTGGATGACACCCGGACCGCTCTCGGAAAATTCGCCGCGGCCTATCGGCGCGGTTTTGAGTTACCGGTGATTTGTGTATGCGGTTCCAATGGCAAGACGACTACGAAAGAATTGATCGCGTCGGTTCTGCGGCAGAAATTTTCGACGCTGTGGAGCGAGGCCAGTTTTAACAACGACATCGGCGTGCCGCTAACGTTGTTGCGGATTGAAAAATCGCACCAGGCTGCCGTACTGGAAGCGGGGACGAACCACCCGGGCGAGCTGGCGCCGCTCATTGAAATGATTCGGCCGCAGTTCGGTGTGCTGACCAACATTGGCCGCGAACATTTGGAATTTTTTAAGGACGTCGCCGGCGTCGCGCAAGAGGAAGGCGGCATTGCGGAACTGTTGCCGGCGGGCGGCACGCTCTTTATCAACGGCGATAACGAATGGACGGACGAAATCCTTCGGCGCACCCGGGCCAAACCGGTCCGCATCGGATTCGGTGCGAAAAACGATTGGCGCGCGGAAAAAATCCGCCTGGACAAAAACGGCGTGACGTTCCATGTGACCACGGCCAAAAAAGATTTTTGTGGTGATTATCGCATTCATTTGCTTGGGCGGCACCAAGTGCTCAATGCCCTGTTTGCCATTGCGGTCAGTGAGGAACTCGGCCTGGCCCGCGCTGAAATCCAGCGCGGCCTTGCCGAATGCAAACCGGCCAAAATGCGCATGCAGTATTGGGAAGCGAACGGCATCCGCGTCCTGGACGATGCGTACAATGCGAACGCTGATTCCATGGTTGCCGCGCTGGA
>JASHZU010000121.1 GCA_030042375.1 Verrucomicrobiia bacterium | reverse complement strand
TACGAACAGACGGCCACGATCACCGCCACGGCCACCCCCACAAATCTGGACACTCCTGCCGTGCCGGCCACAGTTTGTGAAACCGTTGAATTTGCGGAAATCCCCCTTTTCCAGTTCGCCATCTTTTACAATATGAATTTGGAAATGTCGGCGGGCAGTACTTTGACCATCGCCGGTGCGGTTTATTCCAATGCCGGCATTTGGACCGGATCATCGTCACAGACGTTTTCCTCGACGGTTTCAGCCGTCGGCCTGGCGACCAATGGCACCCTGGACCCATTTTGCGATTGGAGTGCCAGTGATAATTATACTGGAAGCGGCAAGTCCACTTATAGCCTCACCGGCCAGCCAACCTCCGGTAACGACACGATTACCATGCCGGTGGGCACCAACAACAATCCCGCCTCTGTGGAAGCCATTATCAATATTCCTCCGACCAATTACATGCTCTCGACGGCCGCGGGATTTACGACGAACGGCCAGCTTTATTTGGCGAATACGGCAGACCTTTACCTGACCAATTATCCGTCGGGAACCAACCAGAACAGCGCCATGCCCCAGGGCGCGCCCATGGCTCTTTATTACAGCGACTATCTCAACAATGGCTATCTGAATTGGGTAACGAATGACTTTTTTCTCATCTCCAACATAATGACGCATTCCTCCACCTTGATACAAACCAATTACGTGGCCTGCCTGACCAATTATTTCGCGTCCGCATTTAATGCCACCAACAGTTTCAAATTCGCACTAACCAACGGGGTAACCTCGATCCGTTGGACGAATACCAGCGGCCCCTTTGTGGGAACGAATGTAGTTTGGTACATGGGCTATTCGTTTTTGACGAATGTCATTTTTTATGACTGGCGCGAGGGCTGGAATGGCGGCTCCGGTCCGCCCAAGACCGTTCAGGCGGTCCAGCTCGATTTGAAGCAGTTTAACATATGGTCTACAAACAATTACATTTTCGCCAGTAATGCTCCTTACGGCGGCAGCAATTACAATTACTATTGCCAGCAAACCAGCCATAAGGCCCACCCGGTTGATTCCATTTACATCTACAATGCAGTTCCGCTGGGTGCCACCAACCTTCCCGCCGTGCGCGTTTTAAATGGGGGCATGATGCCGCCCTCTACGGGCAGTCACGGCTTTTCGCTGGCCACGGCCCAGCCTTTGTACATTTGGGGGGACTACAATGCCTCGAATACTTTGGGCTCTTCCCTTGATTCAGCCAGTGTTACTTATACGGAGCCCGCGGGACTGATGGCCGACGCCATTACTGTTCTTTCTGACGGCTGGTCTGATGCCAATAGCGTCGCCGCAGACAAAAGCACAGATACATCGGATGGACCAGCGGCTAAGACAACCACGCTTAATGCCGCATGCCTGGAAGGTATTGTCGAATCCACAAATAATGCCGCGAGCGATGGGAACGGCTACAGCGGCGGGGTGGAAAATTTCCTTCGGTTGCTGGAAGACTGGAACGGTACGACGCTCTGGTATAATGGCTCGATTATCGTGATGTTCCCAAGCCAATATGCGACCAATTGCTGGCAGGATCCCGGCGGTTATTATTATGAGCCGACCCGCAAGTGGGCATTCGATACTAATTTTGATTTGGATGCGGACCTGCCGCCGATGACCCCGCAGTCCGTGGGCGTCATCCGTGGAAGCTGGATCGCCAATTAATAAAAACCAGGCGTCTCACACTTTTCATTACGGTCAAGCGTCCCTGACACGCCATTGTCACGCCAAATTTTCTTATTTGCCATTTTTGCCTTTGGCTTATACTGGCGGGGATGAAGGCGGCCATTTTTCATGGGAAAGAAAATATAAAAATCGAAGAGGTCGTTCCGCAGCCGCTCAAACCGGGTGAGGTGCGTGTTCAAATCGCCGCTGCCTTGACCTGCGGTACCGACCTGAAAGTCCTCAAACGCGGCTACCATGCCAAGATGATTACGCCGCCCTCGCCCTTTGGGCATGAACTGGCCGGCACAATTTCGGAAATCGCTGCGCCGCAGACCCATGCGCCGGGCTATTGGAAGGTCGGCGATCGTGTGGTCGTGGCCAATTCCGCCCCGTGTGGAGAATGTTTCTTCTGCCAGAACCACCAGGAAAATCTCTGCGAAGATTTGGTTTTTCTAAACGGCGCTTATGCCGAGTCGATTATCATTCCCGAGCGCTTCGTGCAAAAAAACATGGTGCGGCTCAAGCCGCACACGGCTTTTCAGGACGCCGCCCTGGCCGAGCCGCTGGCTTGCGTCGTCCAAGGCATCGAAGATCTGGACTTGCAGGCGGGCCAAACCGTCCTCGTGCTCGGTGCGGGGCCGATTGGCCTGATGTTTGTCGCGCTGGCGAAACATCTCGGGTGCCATGTCAGCGTGGCTGGCCGCGGACATAACCGGCTTCAGGCTGCGCGGCGGCTGGGTGCGGAAGAAGTTTTTGATGTTGGCAAGGAAGGAGATGTTTTAGGCGCGGTTTCAAAATCAAAGGCGCTCAACCATCATGCCAATGGCAAATCGAACGCCCGTCACGGTGTTTGCGGTTTTGACGTGGTCATTGAAGCCGTCGGCAAGCCCGAAACCTGGGAAGCGGCCGTGCGGCTGGTCCGCAAAGGCGGCGCGATCAATTTCTTTGGCGGCTGCCCGGGCGGCACCACAGTCTCGCTGGACACCGGGACTATTCATTATTCGAATCTCCGGCTGCTGGCCAGCTTTCATCACACGCCCAAGACCTTCCGGTACGCCCTGGACTTTATCGAAGAGGGCGTCATCCGGGCGAAAGATTTCGTGGACGGCCAATGGCCCCTGACCAAATTGCCGGAACTGTTCCAACAGATGGCGGCGGGCAACCGCGCAGTGAAAACGCTCGTCAACGTGCACGAATAACGCACGCTACGCGGCCATCAATTGTTCCGGATAAACGTTTCGACCACTTTCTGCAATTTGATCAAATCGGGCAGGTTGATATACATCATATGGCCGGCGTCAAATTGCTCATAAGAGACATTCGTGCGGTAAGTCGGATCCAGCGACATGTGGTCAATCGCATAGTGCATCGTATCCACCGGGCAAACCAGGTCGCACCGTCCATTCAGGACCAGGATTTTCATGTAAGGATTCTGGTTCATGGTGTTGGCCAATCGCTCGGCAGCATTGGGATAATTGTTCGGTGCGCCGTAATTCCAGGGCTGCACGCCCGCAATGATTTCATAAGGCAAGTCGTCCTTGAACTTTAATTCCTCACGGACATACGAGTTCATCGCCGCCGCAAACGGGCCGTATACCGCCACGTCCGACGGATCATAATCCGGATATTCTGCCGCCGGGTCATCATCGCGCCCGGTAATGCGCGAATCATAAGCGCCTAAAATCAATCCCTGGTCATGCAATAATTGCTTGCGGAAAATCCCTTCATCAATGCGCAAGTGGTTGTCCACGATGACGTTTGTCGTCAGGCCGGTCAGGCGGGAAAGTTCGGCAACCACTTTTTCGCGTTCGGCGTCTGGCAGGGAATCACCCTGTTGCAGGGCCGCAGCATATTCGCCTTTGGCAAACGCGCGCGACTCGGCCAGCGCGGCCTCGAGGTTGCCCTGCAAATCCGGCGGCAATTTGTTGTGGAAATGCGCCGCAGCGGTGTAGGCCGGC